>NZ_JAIXST010000128.1 GCF_027484545.1 Runella sp.
AACTGTTTGAAATAGTTCCGTTCTTCTGTCGTAATTTCCATAAATGACCATTGATTTGTGAAAACAAAGATATGATATTCAAGATCCAATTAGGCCAATTTATTATTTACCTATTACTATGTAGTGGCGATTGACCCCTTGGATGGTTCCTCCAACATTGATGTAAATGGATCTATCGGGACGATTTTCTCGATTTATCGTCGTGTTTCACCCATCGGAGAGCCACCTGTACTTGAAGATTTTTTGCAGGGAGGCGAGGAGCAGGTCGCGGCAGGGTATATCCTGTACGGTTCTTCTACCATATTGGTTTATACCACGGGCAACGGTGTTGCCGGTTTTACCTATGACACTTCATTGGGTGAATTTATTTTGTCGCATCCCAAGATCAAAAGCCCAAAAGACGGTACCATTTTTTCTTACAATGAAGGCAATTTGAATAAATACGATGTTCGTATTCAGAATTACCTGAGTGAATGCCGGAATCGAAATTATTCTTCTCGGTATATCGGTTCGTTGGTGGCCGATTTTCACCGTAACTTGCTGAAAGGCGGCATTTATTTATACCCTCCCACCGACAAAGACCCCAAAGGAAAGCTGCGACTTATGTACGAGTGTTATCCCTTGGCCATGATTGCCGAGCAGGCAGGCGCAAAGGCTTCTGACGGGCAGCAACGGGTATTGGATATAAAACCCGAATCGCTTCACCAACGCGTTCCGTTTTACATTGGAGCCGAAGACATGGTAAAAGAATTGATGAAAGGACTGCGTTGATTAAAAATGCCCTAAACGGTAACGGGCAGAGATGAATATTCCCGACGTGTTCAACTTTATTTTGCCCAGTCCAACTTGGGCAAGTGGAAGTTTGAAATAGGGCTCTGCCTGAATACTTAGATTGCGTCCAATCTGACGTTCAAAACCCATAGACAGGTTCATAACTCCGAAAAAGTAATTGCCCGTGGAGCCTTCCCAAGCTTTCCATTTAATATTATAAGTATGAGGGGGATAGATATAATCGTATTTTTCGTTGAGCATTACGTAACTGGAGATGCCTGAAGCCACAAACCAGCGGCTTTTGGGGCGTTGGCTGATATCATAACGAAGGTTCAGCGGAATGTCGAGTACTTTACAATTGGCTCCAATTTCGGTAGGACGGGCTGTTTGACTCACCCATGCTTCAGGCCATACGTATTGGTTGCCCGTAGCATTGTATAGTTTTGAACTTTTGGCCACACCTGCCTGTAAGCTTAAGCGTTTTGAGAAACGATATTCCAGCATGATGCTCAATAAGAGCGATGGATTTTTCATCATTTCACTCTTTGAAATGAAACTTAGGTCGGGACCGGCCATCACTCTTGCACTGAGGCCTTTACGGAAAAATGCCGATACATCTGCTTTTTTAGGAATGGCAAGTGGCGATGGAGGAGGTGTGTAAGCAACGGTGGGGGCAGGCCACGATAATTTGAGGAACTGCCACCCATGCCCCGTTAGCTTAGTAAGAGTCAATAACGTTGAGTGAGAATTTTCTGCCAATGAAATGGTAGAATTGGCGTCGGCAAGAGGTTCTGGTGAGTTAGATTCACTTGCTGTGACCGAATTTGATTTCAATGGTTTTTCTTTAGTAGTGTTTTGGTTTTTAGAGTTTATCGGTCGAAATGAAAGGTAATTTTTTGGGTTGGTTTTGGCTAAATCAGCAATGGTTCTCGACTTTGACTTTTGACTTGTTGAAGCTTTTGAGGTAGCTAAACGGGTAGTTACTTTTACTTCTTTCTTATCACTTCCAGTAACGGATGGTCTTGCCGAGTTATTCTTAATTGCAACGCGACGCGATAAAGGCTCATTGTCGCTTGTGCGCTCAACAACAGCTTTGTTTTTATTGGCCTCTGTTTTCCTTGTTTCAATTTCTAAAGATTCAGTAAGTTGAGGCGTTGCCGGTGAGGCATTTTGAGCAATAGTTTTTGTATTCTCCGTTTGTAACTCCTCTTTTACTGCGGCTGGTCGGATACCTTTTCCGCTTTTTTGTGCCGATTTTAAGGATGATGTTGCTTTACCAGTTGCAGAAACTTGATTGGACGGTTTTCCGGTGACATCACTTGAACTGTTTACAACTGTTTTTTCTTTACTGTCGAGTTTCTGGTCAGGCCATAAATAGTACCCAATACCTCCCATTGTCAGCAATAAGAGAATAGCAGCCCCGGCCTTCTGCCAAGTAAAACCTCCCACTTTTCCATCCTCATCATCAAGCTTTTTGCGCATGGCTGCCCAAGCTTGCGGGTTAAATTCGGGCTCAAACTCCTCAGCAGATTTTCTGAAGAGTTGGTCCAGTTGATCATCTGGTAACTCTTGCATACTCATCGCTTCCTTTTTTCAATAACATGATTCTTAAATTTTCGCGGGCACGCGCCAAGTTGGACTTGGACGTTCCCTCACTTATTCCCAATTTCTGGGAAATTTCTTCGTGTGAATAACCGTCAATAACGTACAAATTAAATACAGTGCGATATGCCGGAGTAAGCTGTTGTATCAATTCCAATAATTCTTCGTGTGCCAATTGGCTGTAGGCATTATTGCCGCCTGAAATGGCAATACTGTTTTCTGCCACGCTGATATCTTCGTGGTGCTGAAATTTGACGTTTTGACGATAATGGTCTAACGCCGTATTAATCATGATTCGCCGGAGCCACAACTTAAAGGGCTTGTCGGCATCGTACATCTGTACTTTTTGGAAAATTTTTAAAAAACCATCATTCACGACTTCTACTGCTTCTTCTCGGTTAGGTACATAACGCATACAAACTCCCATGGCATACCCGTAAAACTGCTTATAGAGCAATTCCTGACACTTGCGGTCATTGCGAAGGCAGCCTTCAAGGAGTTCCGGTAAAGTTTTCAACGCACGAGAAAATAACATTCTTTCTTAGATTACGGAAGTGGGAAAAAAAGGTTGCGTTAAAGTTTTAGAAAAATTAAGTTTTTTACGACGAACAATGCAGGTTGGCAGACCTAATTGTTTCGTAATTGCAGTGGGTTGTTAAATAATGACGTAGAATTGGTTCGATAACTGAGTGCATCCAATCGTGAATTATTCAAAGATATGAAAATGTTTTTTAGAACTCTGCTTATTTACTTGGGTTTATCGGGCATAGTGTTAGTGTAAACACCTGTTATGACAACCGTTATTTCTGGGAAAAGTTTCCAAATCCACCAAGTCAATACGGCCTCCGTTACCGTTGGTGGTGGCTTAACGGGAATGTTAGAAAAAAAGTTATACAGGAAATGAAAGCGAAGGAGGGAGTGGTACCTGTATTTTTTCAGGTAGTTAAGAAGGATTTCATTAACCACAAAGAACACACTAATAAATTTTCATTTTGTGGACTTTGAACCTTTCTTTGAGTTCTTTGCGGTTGCTTTTTTGAATAGTTTATAGTCTCGGTGCAATAGGTTTATTGGGTTTATCCCAGCCGTTAGCCCCTTTCACCTTCACTTTTCGTTTATACACTTTATCGCCGCAAGTGGCATAAAGAATGTCAAAATTTTCACCCCCGAAGCAGATATTGGATTGTTTTCCGTTGGGGGTAGGAATAATGGCATTGACACGCCCGGCCTGGTCACATATCTGGATGCCCAAACGCGTAGCAACGTACAACCGTCCATCGCGGTCGGTTTTGAGCCCATCTGAACCTGCATCATCGGCCGTATCCGGAGCATGAATCCAGTAGTATTTTTGTTTGTTAAAGTGCCGTCAGGTAAAATAGAATAACTGTAGACCCAATGCGAGCGCGTATCCGCCACGTACAGAAGCGTTTGGTCGGGGGAAAGTGTAACTCCGTTGGCAAATTTCAATCCGTTGTCTACTTCCACCTTTTCGCCGTTGGGCCTGATAAGCCAGACTTTGCTCAGGAGGTTGGCATCGGAAGAAGGATTGGTTACGTAGGCATTGCCGTTGTTTGCTACGACTAAGTCATTTCCCGCAAATCCTTCCGTAATCATCTTGGATTTTCCATCTGACTTATATGTCAGAATTTTCTTTGCCACCATCGCAGCGGCGTACATGTCTCCATTAGGTGCAAAGGCTTGACCGTACACGTTGCCTGAATTTTCCGCAAATAAATTTACTTTTCCATCCAAACTTACTTTCCAGATATTTCCTGCTGGACCATCATCAAAAAATACTTCTCCTTTGGCATTAACGGCAGGCCCCTCCGAAAACCGATAGCCTTCTCCTACGAGTTGCCAGCCTTCATTAGGTAACAAAATATCGTTGAGCATCGGATTTTTAGTAGCTCCTGTTTTGACTGGTTGCGGCCAATCTTTCCACAAATACCGCATCGCATCCGGAAAAATTGCCGTTCCGTGTTTTCCATTGTGTGCGCCTTCGCCCCATACATGTTGGACTTCATAGCCTGAAAAAAGTAAGGCACGTTCCATGGTTTGGTTGGCCATCCACCAGTCTCCTGCGTAGATATTATTGTCATTGGTGCCGTCCTGTAGAAAGAACCGGATGGGTTTGGGTTCAAATTTGCGAACAAGGGTGTGATAATGGTCGGCTCCACGTAACCCAACATACGTACCAATCGTGCTGAATACCCGACTGAAGGCGTCGGGACGTTCCCAAGCTGCGGTGAAAGCGCAAACGGCACCGCTGCTGGAGCCGCCAATGGCGCGGTCGTTGCCGCTTTTAGAAAGGTGAATTACGCGGCCATCGGTCGTTTTCTTGGTTTCGACGTCGGGTAAAAGTTCTTCCAATAGAAAACGGGCGTAATTGTCGCCTAACCCATCATATTCAAAACTGCGATTGAAGCGGTCGAGGGCAGCATCGGAGTTAGCCGCTTTTACACGTCCGTGCATCACAAATACGCCGATGGTCACGGGTATTTCTTTTTTATGTATCAGATTGTCAAATACCACAGGCGCTTGCCATTGTACTCCATCCTGATTTACGTAGACACAGGCGGGTTGGGAAGCATCGTATTGGGCTGGCACATACACCCAATATTCGCGCTAGGTACCGGGGAAAATCTTGGAATTTTCAAAGGTGAACTTGAGAACTTCGCCTTTGGGAACGCCTTCTTTCACCTGCGCATCCGGATGTACGGGGTATTCTTCGGGAGTTTGAGCGAAAAGAACAGGAGAAAGAAAAAGGGTAAAACAGCAAAAATAGAGAAGGGCTTTCATGTTGATAACGTTTGATAGTTTCCTCTTAAAGCCCTGTATTGTTTGTAATTACCTTTGATGTATTTGGAAATTTATGGCAATGCGGAGACTTTCCCCGACTGGGCGTCCCCGTTTTTAAAACGGGGACGCCCAGTCGGGGAAAGTCGAAAGTAGTTACTCCCAATGGTGTTTAATCACTTCCAGCAATTCCGTTTGAGCGGCACAACCCGCAATGACATCGCCGCGAAAGAGCCATTCCTGCCCGCCTGAAAAGTCAGTGATTTGACCGCCGGCCTCTAAAATAAGCAGTGCCCCGGCAGCCATGTCCCATGAGTTGAGATTATATTCATAAAATGCTTCAAAACGTCCCGAGGCCACATACGCCAAATCAATCGCCGCGGCCCCCATGCGCCGCAATCCGTGGCAGCTTTGCATCAATGTTTCCAACACTTTTAGATACTTATCCTGTTTCTCAAATTTATAGTAAGGGAAACCCGTTGCTAAAAGACTGTCACCGAGGGTAGTAGCCGTCGAAACTTTTAGACGGGTAGCTCCTTGAAGAAAAGTGTTGTCCAACGGTAATCCACCAAGCATATATCGTAAACTGACTGTCCATGCCCCGCCGCCTTGCCAGCCGTAAAAGAGTTCTTCCGTTCCTAAATGATAAATGACACCCGCAATCGGTATCTTATTTTTAACCAAACCCACACTGACGCAGTAAATGGGCAGAGCATGGATGAAATTGGCAGTGCCATCAAGTGGGTCAATGAGCCAGTACAATTCATTAGGATTTGATTCTTCGCCCGCCGTTCCTTCTTCGGTAATAAAACCCGCTTCGGGTAAAATCTGCCGCAAACCCGTTACCAATAACTTTTCGGTTTCTTTATCAACGTAAGAAACAAGGTTGTTGGCGGCTTTGTATTCAGTTTTTGAACGGTCAAATTTAGCGGCTTCGTGTTTGATAAATGCTCCCGCTTCGCGGACAATTTCTATGGTTTGGTGGGTGAGATTTTCGAGGTTCATGGGTAAAAACTATTCTGGATTTAATAAATTATCAAGGTCTTGCAAATCTTGTGGCCTATTGAGTGCCTTTTTGTTTCGTATCAATTCCGGCAAATTAATAAACTTGACACGTACTCCTTCCACCTCTAATTCCATCCGATTAGTGTAACATTCATCAAAAGTAACTCCTACCGTGAAAGTCATTAGATCAATATAGTTATCGTAGCGACTGAATGATAAATAATTGGGTACTAAAGTAAAATCGTCTATTTCAAATTCTCCGTTGGTATAACCGTAACGTTCCAATGCACGTAAGAGTTTTTGTGCATTCTCAAGGGTTGGATTGACGAAAATATCAATATCTCCGGTAGTACGCAGGTAGCCGTGAGCGATAACAGCATGTCCGCCCAAAACGACATACTCAACGTTTTCTTCGTTCAATAGGAGTACGAGATTTAATAATGCGGTCTCCACGGTCGAGCGGCGGGTTATTAGGGTTGGATTTATAAATGGCTTTGGCTTGAAGAATGAGCTTTAGGGCTGCTTCCAAACGTTCCTGTGGCGTTTTACTGTGCCAATATGCCTTGTCATATTTGGGTATCTCCTCCGGATTTTGTGATTTATAAATTGGCATGGTTTATACGCGATTTCGTAGAAAATATAAACGATAAAAGAGGCCAAGGATGATAAAAACAGCTTCTATCGGTTGACCGATAACTGTACCTAAAACCAAGCTGCTTACTATGGCTGTTACTACAAAAACGACTAATAAAATTAGGCACAGGAGTATATATTTTTTCATCCAATGACTATACTTCGGGTTTCCTAAAAACAGTATCACAGGAAAATGCAGAGGAAACGCCCACAATAAGTGAAGATTCCAGTTTGTGACACCGTGGTCGGTAGCAATCCAGAGTAAAAGTAATATCCAACCCGCTAAGCCAAGAACAGAGAAAATGATTTTATCAAAAATAAAAGAAATTTTTTCGCGCTTTTTTTGATACGTGTTGAGTTGTACAAATAGCCCCATCAGTAAAATGAAAACAAATTGTGGGCTCAACAGAAATTGATAAAATGGAGGCGAAGTTGGGTCGGGTTTAGTAGCTTCAAAAAGGTTAGTTCGTTGCAAAACCAGCTTTTGACCTCCGATTTTTGCTCTTTCTGCATGATATCTCAAGTTATCGGGCAAATACATCTCTTCCTGAGGAGTAGCTACGTGGTCAGAAGGCAAACCAATGCCTAAGTTCATTCCAAAACGCGCCCAAGGTTTGTTTCCAAGGTAGCTATTCATCCAATTTCGGTAGCTTTTTGCTTCAAAAGTACCTTGAATGGGTTGGTTATAATACTTCAGGCTATCCCCACAGGCCGCTTTCAGAGCATCGCGCAAACGGGTAGCACAGTTATCGTAAAAGAACTTATAAGCGTATTGACGATTTTGTGGTAAATAATTGTTTTCCAAAAAATCAAAAAGCTTCTGTTTTTGATTTTGGGAAAGATTCAATACCTGCTCCGTTACACTTCTGTTTTCGACCTGTGCGCCGTACATCGTATAATACATGGGCGAGACGGAAAGCTGATAAGGCAACGTTCCCCTCATGAATTTGATGTAAAAACCTTCCGTACGAAAATCAAAGGTTCCGTAATTATAGACGCGGTCAATGCCCTGAATGGGGTCGGAAACCCACAACGCATTGTGCCCAAAACTGCTGTACAATTCCTCTCCCGGCGAGACCGTAATGAGACTGACCTTCGCATCTTTGCTCAGAGGCTGAGCAAAAAGGGGAGAGTGGAGAGTGTAAAGTGTAAAGAAAAGAACCAGCAATGTTTTTTGGGCAGATGCGAGCAGTCTGACTTTTGCCTTTACACTTTTAACTTTACCCTTTACCCTTTTAAGGTTTTCCTGCAACAACGATAACGATTTCACCTTTGATTGTTTTTTCGGCAAAATAAGCAATAATTTCCGTTAAAGTCCCACGGACAGTTTCTTCGAATAGTTTTGTTAATTCTCTTGAAACCGATGCCTGACGGTCGGCACCGAAGTATTCAACAAACTGTTCCAACGATTTTAAAAGACGATGAGGCGATTCGTAGAAAATCATCGTACGTTCTTCTTCTTTCAATTGAATGAGGCGAGTTTGGCGGCCTTTTTTGTGAGGGAGAAAACCTTCAAACGTAAAACGGTCGCTCGGTAAACCTGAATTGACCAACGCAGGGACAAAAGCCGTCGGCCCCGGCAAACATTCAATGTCGATACCGTTTTTGATGCATTCGCGGATCAACAAAAAACCTGGGTCAGATACAGCTGGTGTTCCGGCGTCTGAAATCAAGGCCATGATTTCACCTTTCAGCAATCGGGCAACGATTCGCTGCACCGTTTGGTGTTCGTTATGAATATGGTAGCTCTGTAAGGGTTTGCTGATTCCCAAGTGTTTGAGCAAGTGCCCTGAGGTACGGGTATCTTCTGCCAATACTACATCCACATTTTTTAAGATAGTAATAGCACGCAGGGTAATATCTTCTAAATTGCCAATGGGCGTTGGTACTAAATATAGTTTCATACTGTTTTGTCGCTCCGCAGGAGTCTAAATCATTTTACGTAAATTACTTTTTCTTGTTTCTTTACCAACTGCCCAAATGTTCGTAATTCAAAGCCATGTTCTTCCATCAGTGCTTCAAATTCTTCCTGTGCATCCGGCTCTACAGCAATGAGCAAGCCGCCGCTGGTTTGAGGGTCAGCTAAAATGAATTTTTGTAATTCTGATACTTCGGCTATTTTGTGTCCGTAGCTGTCCCAATTTCTGATTGTTCCGCCTGGAAATGACTTTTGGGCTAAATAATCTTCAATATGGGGTAGGGTAGGTACTTTGCTAAAATCTATTTCAGCACTCAATCCACTTCCTTCGGCCATTTCTATCAGGTGGCCCAATAAACCAAATCCCGTTACATCAGTCAGTGCTGTCACGTAGGGTAACGTACCAAGTGTGGCCCCAATGTGATTGAGTTGCATCATTTGCAGGGGGGCAATTTGCGCGTGTTCGTCTTTCAAAATGCCTTTTTTCTGGGCCGTGGTCAGAATTCCAACGCCCAATTTTTTAGTCAGATAGAGCAAACATCCCTCGGTTGCGGTATCGTTGCGTTTTAGATTTTGCACGGCTACTTTCCCCGTCACAGCCAATCCAAAAATAGGCTCCGGACTGTCAATGCTGTGCCCACCGGCGAGTGGAATTCCCGCTTCCGCGCAAATGGAACGGCTGCCTTCAATGACTTGACGAGCTACTTCGGGCGGGAGTTTATCAATGGGCCAACCCAAAATCGCAATGGCAAGCAGCGGCTGTCCACCCATCGCATATACATCAGATATGGCATTGGCCGAGGCGATTCTTCCAAAATCAAAGGCATCATCTACAATTGGCATGAAAAAATCGGTTGTACTGATAATGGCTTCTCCATTGCCCATGTCCATCACAGCCGCGTCATCGCGCGAGTCATTTCCGACCAACAGCCCCCCAGCCCCCAATGGGGGAGTTATATACGACGAATATTCCCCCATTGGGGGTAAGGGGGCGAGAATCACATCCAGTACTTTTGGGGAGATTTTGCAGCCGCAACCCGCGCCGTGGCTATATTGAGTCAATTTGTACGATTTTAAGTTGGAGTTCATGAATAATGCACTTAATGTTTAGATAAGGTAAACAAATTTCAAAAGTACCAGTTTTGTCTTAATTACCTCTATTCTTTCATAGAATGTTACGTAACAATTTGTTAAAATAGCGTATTTTGAAAATTACAATAAAAAATTATATTATTCCAATAAATCAAGCATTTAGCTTTGCTAACATCCCATTTTCTTGAAATGATGTTTTTGTTTGTCCCATAAAATTCCTGTTTCTTTGTGGCGATTTTCACCATCGGTCAACAGTAAAAGCCAAATCACAATTTTAACCAAAATCACCAAATTTATGAATGTTAAACATTTACGCAGTATGCGCCTGATAATTGCACTTTTCGCAGTCGTCACCGCTTTTTTTATGGGTTTTTCGGAAGCAAATGCCCAAGTTACTGCCTCATCCATTAGAGGTATTGTTAAAGACACTAAAGGGGGAGAGTTGCCGGGAGCTACTGTTGTGGCAACCCATACGCCTTCAGGTTCCAAATACGGAACAGTAACTAATGAAAAAGGACGTTTTGTATTGCCTTCGGTTCGGGTAGGCGGTCCTTATACGGTTACTGTTACTTTTGTTGGATTCAAAGAGCAGTCAAAAGCAGATATTTATGCCAACTTGGGTGCTGCGGCAGATGCTGATTTTAATTTAGCGGAGGACGGAAAAGAGCTTCAGGAAGTTGTAGTAACCAGCAGCCGTTCAGATATTTTTTCATCAGGTCGCACAGGTGCTGCAACGACTCTTGGTTTGAATGCTGTTAACAGTTTACCAACGATTGGTCGTACTATTGATGATATTACAAAATACAATGCCTACAGCAACGGACGTTCCTTTGCAGGACAGGATGCTCGTTTGAACAACTTTACCATTGACGGTGCTGTATTCAACAACGGTTTCGGTTTGGGTTCTTCTTCACAGGCTGGTGGACGTACAAGTACTACCGCTGTATCTTTGGATGCGATTGAGCAAGTTCAGATCAACATTGCTCCTTTTGATGTACGTCAATCAGGATTTGCCGGTGCCGGTGTCAATGCAGTAACTCGCTCAGGAACAAACGAAGTAACAGGTTCTGCTTATTTTCTTTCCAGAGGAAGCGACCTGGTAGGTAAAAAAGCCGCAGGTCTGGATTTGCCAACGGTTAATATCAATGAGAAAACGTTTGGTTTTCGCATTGGTGCACCAATTATCAAGGATAAGTTGTTCATTTTTGCCAACTTTGAAAACTTTACCAGCTCTACACCTGCTACCACTTGGGTTGCAGCACGTACGGGAGCTGCCGGTAACGTTTCCCGCGTAACGTATGATGATTTGGCTGATATTGCCAACTTCATGAAGACCAACTTCAATTATGAATCAGGTGCTCTTGACAACTTTAACAACAAAGTTAAAAGTACAAAAGGATTGGTTCGTCTTGATTATAATATCAACAACAGCAATAAGCTGACGTTGCGTTATTCTCACCACAATTCACAATCGGATGCCATCATCAGCAACAGTAACAGTAGTAATACTGCAGGAAACGGTAACCGTACCAACTCTTCGTTGGCACTGTCACCGGAAAATACCGGTTACATCATTGCCGATAACACTCGCTCTTTAGTAGCTGAATTGAACTCTAACTTTGGCGGTAAATTTGCCAATAACTTCATCGCTACCTACAACAAGCAAATTGAAGACCGTCAATACAAAAACGATATCTTCCCAACGATTGATATTTTGAATGCGGGAAGTACTTATACTTCTACGGGTTTTGACCCTTTTACCCCTAATAACAAGCTGAACTACTCAACGTTGAACATTACAAACAACCTGAGTTACTTTGCAGGTAAGCATACCTTAACATTGGGTCTGTCGTATGAACACTTTACGTCAAACAACGTTTTCTTCCCATCTTCCAACGGGGTATATGTATTTAACTCCATTGCTGATTTCAAGACTGCGTTGACGGCCTACAAAGTCAATCCGGCCTTGACTACTTCGCCGGTTACAATGGCTCGTTTCAACTATCGTTATTCTTTGTTGCCAAACGGAGCGGAGCCTTTACAGACATTGAAACAATCAACTTATTCAGCGTATGTGCAGGATGAGTTTCAGGTGTCGGATAAATTTAAGTTGACAGGTGGTGTTCGTTTTGACATTTTTGACTACAATGATGACTTGGCAAAGGACTTTAACAACCCTGTAGTGGCCGGTTTGACGTACAAAGACGAAAATGGTAAAGATTTGAAAATAAGCACGGGCGCTTTCCCAAGCAATAAATTGCTGGTATCGCCTCGTATCGGTTTTAACTTAGATGTAAAAGGAGATAAAACAACTCAGATCAGAGGTGGTACGGGTATCTTTGTATCACGTATTCCTCAGGTATTGGTGTCGAACCAATTGGGTAACAACGGGGTAAACACAGCGGTATTGAACTTTACAAACACCACTGCGTATCCATTTACATTGGATCCAACTCGTTATAAGCCAACGACAACTGATATTACGAAACTGCCTGCGTACGTAATCAACGCATCGGCAGACGGTTTGAAAAACCCAGTAATCTGGAAATCTAACATCGCCATTGATCAAAAATTGCCTTGGGGATTGATTGGAACTCTTGAAGGTATTTATAACAAAAATGTTCAGGCACTTCGTTACATTGACGGTAACCTAAAAGGTGCAAGCAGTACTTTGAACGGTCCGGATACACGCGGTCGTTTCCCCGCTTCGGGATTGTCAGGAACAGCGGTTAACCCTGCTCGTTTTATCAACGCTGCCAACACCAATGCATTTATTCTGACTAACACCAAAGAAGGATATTCGTATTCTTTAACGGCTAAATTGGAAAAAACAGCAAGCAAAGGATTAAGTGGGATGGTAGGTTATACATACGCTTTAGCCAAAGATTTACAATCAGTAGCCAGTACAGTATTGGCCAATATTCCAACTGTAGCTGGTCAAAACTATTTGACTCCATCATGGTCTGACAACGACTTGCGTCACCGTTTTGTAGGATACCTTAACTACCGTATTAACTACGGCGGTAAATTAGGTGGTTCTACCATGTTCACGCTTGGAATGGTTTCTAACAGTGGATTCAAGATCTCTTATATCTCAGGAAGTGATATCAACGGTGACGGACAAAACAATGACCTTATCTTTGTACCAAACAAAGGTTCTGATTTGACTTTTACTACCTTGACGACAGGTTCAGGTGCTACGGCAAAAACCTTCACTCCTGATCAACAAGCCACTGCTTTTGATGCATACATCGAAAACGACCCTTATTTGAAAACACGTCGCGGACAATATGCAGAACGTAACGGTGCGGCTGTGCCATGGTTGACTCGTTTTGACTTTACCGTTGAGCAGGATTTTTATGTAGCTGTTGGTTCAAAAGGAAAGAAAAACATCATTCGTCTTCGTTTTGACGTGTTGAACGTAGGTAACTTACTTAATAACTCTTGGGGTGTTGCTAAGACATCGACAACTACGAACCCATTGACGTTGGCAAGTGTCAGTGCAACGGGCGTTCCTACTTATCGTTTGGCTACCCAATCGGTAAGCGGCGAAACTATCTTATTGCGTGACGCATTTGTGAAGAGTATCAACGTCAATAACGTATGGCAAGGCCAATTCGGTATTCGTTATATCTTCAATTAAGAGTCGATATTTCACAAGTAGAATATCTTTGATTTGTTTAAAAATCCCGCATTTCGGTGCGGGATTTTTTTATTTTTGTCAAAACTTTCAAGTACCTTTCCAAGAATATGGACAAAAAACAGATTTTTTCCGAAAAGATTTTTTTGCCATTTTGTGATGGTAACAAACGCGAGTCTCTTGAATTGACAACGTTGTTGTACCAAAAATACGAAGTTGAAAGTACTGTCTATAAAAACACTGGTACATGGAATATCGTAGAAAATTACTTCATAACCAAAGTCATTCCCCACAAAATAGAAGTTCGTAAAGCGGGATTGGAGTTCTTACAGCACGATTGGTTCGTCAAACTGCTTTCTCTATCAGACTTTTCTGCCTCTGACAATCCAATTGAGACTTTTAAGTACAATTTATGGATTCATGACCTTTCAAAATTCTCCTTGAATGAAGCCTACGGTTATGCTGTCCATGATTTTAAAAATCAGGAGCCAACGCTTGCCGTTTTTAAGAGCGCCTGGCACCATCACAAAATAAATAATCCTCACCATCCTGAATATTGGCTTGACGCAGACAGAGGAGGTAAAGTGACGCCGCTGCCCATGCCCAGTATTTATATCGGCGAAATGATAGCCGATTGGCTGGGTGCCTCACGCAGCTATAGCCCAAACAGTAACATTGGAGAATGGCTAGCAAAAAACCTTTCTCAATTTTTGTTTCATCCTTATACCGCCAACCTACTGCACGATTACCTGACCCGCATGGGCTTCAAGGTATCTAAGAATGGCCAGCAATTGTCCATCCCTTAGAATTCGTTACCTTCACAATTCCATGCTAAAACAAGGAATTGTTTGATGAAAAGCGAGTGAATTTTCAGACCAATCGGTTGTTTTTGCAACTTTTACATTTCTCCCTTTTTCAGTTTGCAATTTTTCTGTTTTTTAGTGTCGCTTTTCTTTGTTCTTTTGCAATAGTAAAGCATTAAACCACCAAAACTTCATTTTACCATGTCGCAAAAGCGCGTTCTCATTGCCGAAGACAGTTCAGTAATCCAAAACTTAGCCCGTAAAATTTTGGAGTTTCAGAATTACGAAATCACCGCCGTCAAAAACGGAGAGCAAGTCATGCAAATTGTGGACAAAGAAGACTTCGATATTGTCCTGCTCGACATCAATATGCCCATTATGGATGGAATGGAATGTGTGAAAGCCATCCGATTGTTAAGTGATAAGAAAAAATCAAACCTGCCGGTCGTGGCCATCACGGGCAATGCCAAAAACTATTCTGAAGAAGAATTTAAGGTGGCGGGTTTTAATGATGTGCTTGTAAAACCTCTCAATTTCGACCGCCTTGTTGAGATTGTAAATGATTTAACAGAAGAATAAATTTTAGTATTGAGTTGATAGTATTGAGTATTGAAAATAAAGAACCTTTACTCAATACTCAATACTTATTACCCATTACTATCGAATGCTCATTACTCTCCTTGGTACCGGAACCTCTTCGGGCGTTCCGCTTATTGGCTGTCAGTGTGAGGTGTGTCGCTCGTTGGATTATCGCGATAAACGCTTACGAGTATCCGTTCACATTGAAATCAATGGCAGAAGCTTTGTTATAGATACCGGCCCTGATTTTCGTCAGCAAATGCTTCGTGAAGGTATTTCACACCTTGACGCGGTTGTATTCACCCATCAGCATAAAGACCATACGGCAGGTCTTGATGACGTACGTGCGTTTAATTTCCTTCAACAGCGCGATATGCCCGTCTATGGGCGGCCTGAGGTGCTTGAACAGCTTCGTCGCGAATTTGACTACGTTTTTGCCGAATATCGTTATCCGGGGATTCCCCGCGTTCAGCTTCATGAGATTGCCAATGCGCCTTTTGACATTGCCGGAGTTACGTTTACTCCCATCGATGTGTTGCATCATCGCTTGCCTGTGTTTGGGTATCGTGTAGGGAATTTTGCGTATGTAACCGACGTCAACCATATTTCTAAAATTGAACAATCCAAACTGAAAGATTTGGATGTGCTTATCTTGGGGGCTTTGCAGCGGGAGCAGCATATCTCTCATTTCACGCTGGAAGAAGCCATTGATATGGTCGATACTTTGCGCCCTAAAACAGCGTATTTTACCCACATCAGTCATAAGATGGGGTTGCACGGGGCAGTTGAGAAAGAATTACCCTCATACATTAAATTAGGATACGACGGGCTCAAACTGAATGTAGAGGTTTAAATGGGAGTATAGAGGTACTTTATAAAAATAATTTTGCCTGAAACTTATTGATAATCAGAATGAAGAAAATAAATGACAATTTTTAGTGAAATTATACTTGACATTTCTACAAAAAGTCCTTACCTTTGCAGTCCCAAAACAATGGGAAAACAATAAAACGGATGCGTAGCTCAATTGGATAGAGCACCTGACTACGGATCAGGAGGTTTGGGGTTCGAATCCCTACGCGTCCACGAAAATTACAAAAACCCTTAAAACAGCCTGTTTTAAGGGTTTTTTCTTGCTTCTAATCTGCTTACAGTTGCAAAAGTCTGCTTACACCTAATTTGTGCCAATTAATGCAGCGCGTAATCCTGAGATTCTGTACAAATTAATTAGACTTTTTATTTTTAGGTGGTTGAATAATACTTCTAATTATAACCGGGTTAGGTGGCGGTGAACATTTCATATATGGTACTCTGGGCGTAACTGGAACTACTGGAGTATGTATTGATAATCTACCAGTTTCTTTACAGTACCAAGCCCCATCACGACCAACAACTATATCGTCCGGAGGGTCTGGAAATAAAATGTTTTCTACTTTTTTCTTTTTCATCGGGGCATTCTACTTAGGTTTAATTTTTGCTTTTCCTGATAAATAAATTCATCTGCTTCACTCCAAAATGGGTTGCTATTTCGTGCCAAAGTATTTACAGAAACGCCTTTGTCCTGACTGTTTGGCAACTCCTGTTTTTGCTCTAATTTTTTTCCTTTGGATTTACAAAACTCCACAAGTGCTAAAAAATGGTTATAGCCTGTAATTGTACAAATCAAATCACCCGGATTGCTATTTGTTTCGACTACATAAGTTTTTCCATCTTTATCTTTTAGTAAGTCCACACCACAAAATCCACTTAATCCTACTGCATCGGCAGCAGAAACGGCTAACGCTTTATCGTCGGTCGATAGGTCAATTTTACGACCGCTTCCGCCTTGACTTAGGTTTGCTCTAAAATCGCCCGTTGGCGCACTCCGTTCCATTGCAGAAACTACTTTCCCATTTACTACAATAGCGCGTATATCTTGAAAGCCTACGCCTTTAATAAATTTTTGTAGCAGAATGTCAGCATCAAACTTGTAAAGCGTCTGTAAAGTCGTATTTGCCGCTAATGGGCTTTCTAAAATAAATACTCCTTCGCCTTGACTGCCTAATGACGTTTTTCCAACAGCCGGCAAACCATCAAGTAACTTTTTCAATACAAAACCAGTATGAGCAATACGATTACCCCAAACCGTTGGAGGTGTCCTGATTCCTTTTTGTGATAACTTCAAATGAGTACGTAATTTGTTAGAACATATTCTTATCCCATCGGCATTTTGTGAACCAAATAATCCCATGTTTTCGGTTAAGTGTTCTAAAATAGTTGCCCCTTTTTCTGCACCGCTTCCAATTCGTGAGATAACAAAATCAAAGTCTTTTGCTTTGAGCCTGACAGGTTCAGTAAGTTCAGGACGTGCATCAAAAAAGCGGTCGTACCCGGATGTTGATTCACTTACATAAATCATTAATTGTTCAGGTGTATAAACTTCATAGCTCACACCTGACAGCTTTAACGCTTCTTCCAATGGTTTCCCCAATGTACCTAAAATCAATGCTTTCATATTTTATTGTATGCTTGTTTAAGTTCTAAATTTCTACATTCAATCTTTGATTGAAAAGGAAAGATTGAATGTAGAAAGCAGTTATCATTTCATATATCGTAAAAATCGAAGCATTGCAATTGTAAAGATTGTCAGTGAGTTGCTGGATCGCTTGTGTAACACTTAGAAGTATAAAAAATATTTTATTTTGTATCTAATTGATTTTCAGATACTTGTATAATATAGTCGTTTATATTTTATAAAACTTACGTTCGCTATATTGCACTAACAGTAATTCGTTGATTATCTGGACTTTAGGCGTATTTGTGCATTTTCTATTGTTACCTGTTAGAACTTTTTCAGTTTTCACACAGTAGGGTAAAGGCTGTTATAAAAAGGCAGGTGCAAACAATTTGTTTGCACCTGCCTTTTTATAACTTAATGTTAGTGAGTAGCTTAAATGCGTTTTGAATGGCTTTTAATGCGTCTGTTAGTTCCTCTATCTTATTTTCCTTTTGGTCTGACCATTTATAGTACCGCTTTCTTTCTTCCTCTCGTTTCTCCTTTATTGCTTCCAGTTCGGCCAATTTTTGGGCATAGTCCGAAATGATAAATTCGATAACTGATTGACCTGTTTTTATTACTGGAGTTGAATTTTGCTATCAAATGGAAATTTTTTAACCCTTTCTTTAAAAGCCCAAATAGTTCATATTAAATAGTTCTTATTAACTACTGTCTCTCAACTGTTCATAGCGTTTCTTTTCAGTAAAGGTTTCGTGTAAAAAGTCGTCTTCGTATGCTTTGGGCGTTATCTTGACATTAAAACTTTCGTTTTCAGCTTGAAAGAAAGCGGCTCTAATCTTTGCGCCTTCACGTTTGAATTTTATGATTATATCTATTGCATGGTTATAATCATAGACGGAAAAAGTAAACAATTTATTTACGCCTCCTTGCAAGGTATCAGCGTAGAATTTGACTTTATGGGCGGGGGCTTGCGTATTCATAATTTGAACTATTTAATAAGAACTATTTGGGCTTTTAGGGGATGAAGGCTTTAGCTATCGGCCTAAATCTTGGTTTTGTGCAATATTTGGCCGTTTGGTTTGTGGTTTTGTGGTGAATGGTGTAGAGAATTTTTGATTTCTTCTTACTTAGTTACTTAGTGCCTTGTTAAATGCCTGATTATTAGATAGATATAACCAAAAAAACTAAGTAATATGACTAAGTAAGTTAAAAACGTTCTTACTTAGTAGAGTATTCAAAAATGCCCAAAAACAGGCCAAAACTAAGTAACTAAGTAAGAATAAGTAAGTTGTATCTTACTTAGTATTTATATTTGTAACTATTTAATAATCAAATAGTTAAGTATGTACTAAGTAACTAAGTAAGCAAAAATCAAATTTCCTGTAAATAATACCCTCTTTCTTGATAGCGAAGTTCAACGTTATATTTTTGTTCCTGTTGGAATCCTAACATTTTTAACGCCTTACCAAGTTGGATATGGGTAACTTTAAAGCCTTTTTCCCGAAGGTTTTTTTCTAAAGTTGTGGGCGTATGAAAATAGGACTGAACACTGTCTTTGGGGGAACTTTTGAAGTAACGAGTAATTAATTCCATCTCAGCTGTAACGCGAATAAAACGACGGTTCAACAACTCCGTTTGGCTAATTTCATCATGGGTAAGTTCACACTTATAGCCCTCTCTTAAAAGCGTGTAAGCTTGCGCCCAAACCTTGTTTATATCCATCTGACAATAACCGTTTTTGCCTCCGTTGTCGTGGTTGATATTCAACACGTTAAAAATTATCCAACGAACTGAACCTGTTTCATCTGTCAAGAATTCGTACTGATTGGTACTTGCCACAAATGAAGCACGCCGGGGAAACGGCACTTCTGTACCAGAAAATAAAGGGGCATATTTAACGGTACTTTCGGATAAAGTAGCTTTGAATTCGTTGTTTAGGTCTTTTTTGTCAAATTGTGCCAACTCGTCAAGGTTTACCAAGAAGTTTTGAACTAATGAAAATTTGCTTTGGCGGCCTCCGTGAAAGTCATAGCCCTTTTTATAATAAGGCTTGAGTTTCTCAGGTACAAGAAAATCAAAAAACGACGTTTTCCCGTCGTGCTGCTTGCCGACGAATGTAAAGCAATGCTTGTTAAATTGGTCACTGCCTAACGCTTGAAAAACAACCCTAACCAACATTTTTTTAAACATCAATTCAAACCATTTTTGGTCATCGGTTTTTATAAAAGTGGTTAGTTGTTGGATATAATCAGGTTGTGAGGTGTCCCACTTTTCCAAACCTTCAAAATATTCTTTGAATGGGTCATATTTTGGAACAATAGACGATCCTAAAATAGCCTTTAGTTCTGTATCAAAACGGCTATGTCCTTTTTTTAGAAGTGCGTACTTTAAATCATTTTCGTTAATCGCTTCAAAGGGGTCAATATTGCCTTTTGGCCGCTTTTCAATTGTATTTGTAATGATGTTGATACGCATCTCATAATTTGAAGAAAGAAAGGCTTCAATTTCGTCGATTTTGAAGGCTTTATTTTTTCCTAAATTGTTAGTAATGATGGTATTACTCATATTTTTGTACTGTTTAAAAATAGGGGTTTAAAAATCCTTTGTTTTAATGGGGTAGTAAAAGTTTAAAAAAACCACGGTTGCTCAAGCCGTGGTTTTTGTTTAGTTCTGAAAGCTATCGTTGTAACCAAACTTCAAGTTTTCTAAAATATTTTCCTCAATTACTTTCTCTGTTCTCTCCCGAAATTCTTCCCAAGCCTCACACCTCTTTTCAAGCTTATTCGCGTGTAAACTCAATGATTCTACTTGAACCTTTAACCGGCTAACCAAATCACGATAATTGTCTAAATCTATCCTTGAGGCAATGAGTACTTTTAGGTTTCCTTCATAGCATTCTTTCCAGTAGGCAGCGTCTTTTTTTTCCATGATTTCTAATCAAGTTTAGTTTTACGTTTAATTGCCTGAAAATCACGTACTACCGTTTCGGGTGTTACGGTCGTGTAGTGGCGTGTAGTGGTAGCGGTGTCGCTGTGGCCTAACAAAGCAGAAACCGACGTGAGCGGCATACCTGCGTTTAAGTAGTACGTGGCCGCTGTCCGTCTGGCCACGTGCGTAGTCAAACGCTTTTTGATGCCTGTAACGTGCTGAATTTGCTTTAGATAGGCGTTTATCTTCTGATTGGCCTGAACGGGCAAACAAACGCCTTTTTGTAGGCTTGCAGGGTGATTTCGGTAACGTTCCAAAATCAATAAGGCTTCTTTTCCTAATGGTACGACGGACGGTAAATTAGTCTTTTTGCGGATTTTATCCCGGACCTGAATGATACACTTTTGGCCGTTTATTTCGGTGATATTGGACGGTGTAAGACTGTTAACTTCGCTGTAACCAAGTCCGGTATAACAGCAAAACAGAAAAATGTCTCTAACAATGTTGAGTACATCAGACGCAATTGCCGCGTTTTCAATCGCTTCTACTTCCTGAATAGTTAGCGATTCTTGCCGCTTATTTTGCATCTTTTTACGAAACATCAAAAACGGGTTTCTTTGGATCCATTCGTTAGCCGTGGCAAATTCCAACACTCGTTTTAAATGGGAAGTGATGCGCATAGCCACGTCGTTAGAATGGTTTTTCTTTTCCCGCAACCAATCTACACACGCTTTAGCATCGGCGGGAACAATGGCCGTTAGTGGTGGCCGTAGGCCGTGGCGTTCACGAATGAAGTTTGACAAATGACCGTGCCATGCTCTAAGTTTTAGATAACTGCCTTTTTCTAAATCACCTATCTTTAATCCGGTTTCAATTCTTTCATTCCAAAAAAGCTCTAAACATTCGAGCATCAATGGGATGCCTTGAATGTCAATATCAAGCGAATATGCTTTGATAATTTGTAGGTCAATAGGGCGGTTTGATAGCTTCATTTCTGCATAACATTCGTTTGCTTTGGTCTTGATAGCGGCCAATATTTTAGAATGTTTAGCATTGTTTTTGACGGTTCCTGTACTTTGGTCAAATAAGCCCGGCTTACAACTTATGCCCGTGCTGTATTGCAAACGAGTACGACCGTGGTTTAGTAAAGCGTAAATCATACAATCCTTATTAGGGGTTGTTTGGGCGCTTCGTTGAAAAAAAGCTACTGTAAACTCCGTGGCTCTTGTTGACTGTGGTTTGTTGGCCTTTTGGCGGTCGAGTCGGTTAATTGCGTGACTCGTTCGAGAATTGTTTAACTTTGCGCGTTTCATGTTGAATATTAGTGGTTTGGTTGAAACATTACAGCCCGTTCAGGTAGCAACTGAACGGGCTTTTTTGATTAATTAAGTAGGTCATTAATGGTTGCAGGAAAGAAGCGGTTGAAAAACTGTGTTAGCCTGTTGGCTTCTTCAAGTGTAGGCTGTTTATCACCGTTGGAAAGCTTAGAAAATCGGATGCGGTTGATTCCGGTACCTTGATAGAAATTTCTTGAAGGCTTGAATATCAGCATAGTTTCAGCCTCATAACGGTCTATCAGACGTTTTACGGGGGGACGGTCTTGTGGTTGCATGATTGATTTGTTGATTTATAAGTCCAAAAATAGACTATACAATCAATAATATAAAATTTTAGTCCATTTATTTTTGACTAATGAGACAATCAAATTGTCTCATTAGTCATTTAACTTTGCATCTATGGACATATCAAGCAAGATTAAAGCAATTCGGGAGGCCAAAAAGATTAAGCAAATTGACATTGCTAATACTTTGGATTTAGACCCATCGTATTATTTTCGTTTAGAAAAACGGGGAGATAAACTAACGCTTGAGCAACTGGAGAAAATAGCGGGGGCATTGGATGTATCAGTTAAAGAATTGCTTTTTGGAGAAAAGCAAGTAAATAATAATGAAGAACGAGTAAAGGAGTTAGAAGAGGAAAATAAACAATTGAATGAATGGCTATACAATTCAGCAGACAAAGAAACTAAGACTCAATTTCTTATTGAGGAAGCGTTTCGTTATTTTCTTAGGCAATATGAAGTAGCATTAAATGTAGAAGATAGCCCATTGTCAGCTTACTATCAGTTACATATATCTTATATGGTGGAACTTCCTCACACATCTTTTTTTCGTGACTTTGTTGAAGTAAACCGGACTTTCCTAATTTCTTTTATTTCTATCAATAGTTTATATGGCGAATTTGAGGACGTTGTGAGGTTAATGTATGAAGAGATGAAACCATATTCATTAGAGGAAAAATATTTATTAAAGGAGTATGAAATGCAACTAAAGGTAAATAACAAAAGAAACGCCTTCAATAAGCCTAAAGAATAGCTTTCAAATCCATTCACTTTTAAAAACTCTGCTTACAGTTTTAAGTTATTGATTTTCAGGTGTTTATGTATATTCTTTCAAAAAGCAGTATTAAAATCTGCTTACAAAACTGCTAACAGGTGTGTAATATTGCATTGTAAATGATTGAAAATAAAGGCTTTATAGTGTATTTGTTCGACTCCTACGCGTCCACGAAAAACACAAAAACCCGCAAATCAGCCTGATTTGCGGGTTTTTTCTTGCTGCAAAGTTGCTTACAGTTGCAAAAGTCTGCTAACACCTATATAAGTCCACGAAAAGGCTTCAACAGCAATGGTGGAGCTTTTTTTTATTTATCCCCCCCCTTTTAATCACTCCTTGCCATCTCCAACATAATACCGATATTTACGCCATAGAAATGGTTTAATTTAGGAGTGTAACGAATGGCAATTAAAAAATCAGAATTATATAGCTCCCTCTGGGCAAGTTGCGACGAGCTGCGGGGAGGAATGGACGCGAGCCAATACAAAGATTATGTATTGGTTTTGTTGTTTGTAAAATATGTATCGGACAAATACGCCGATGACCCCAATGCTTTGCTCACCATCCCTGAAGGCGGAAGTTTTCGGGACATGGTGGCCCAGAAGGGTGATAAGGAGATCGGCGACAAAATGAATACCATCATTGGGTCGTTGGCCAAAGAAAATGACCTCAAAGGTGTGATCGACGTGGCCGATTTCAACGACGATGACAAACTCGGCAAGGGTAAGGAAATGGTGGATAAACTCACCAACCTCATTACCATATTTGAAAATCCCGCGCTCGATTTCAGTAAAAACCGCGCCGAAGGAGATGATATTTTGGGTGATGCTTACGAATACCTTATGCGGCACTTTGCCACCGAAAGCGGCAAAAGCAAGGGACAGTTCTACTCGCCCGGAGAGGTAAGCCGTGTGATGGCTAAAGTTCTCAATATCAAAAATGCCACCAATCAGACTACTTTCAACGATCCTACCTGTGGCTCGGGTTCGTTGCTGCTCAAAGCGGTGGATGAAGCCGACGGAAAGGGCAGTATTTACGGTCAGGAAAAGGACGTAACCACGGCGGCCCTCGCCCGGATGAACATGATTCTGCACGGTCAGGAAGCGATTGAGATACATCGCGGACAAAGTACCCTTTCCGACCCGTTTTTTAAAGATGCGGTCGGCAACCTCAAAACGTTTGATTTTATCGTAGCCAATCCGCCGTTTTCGCTCAAAAACTGGGCGAGCGGTTTTAATCCGCAGGATGATATTTATGGCCGCTTCGATGGCTACGGCGTGCCTCCCGATAAAAACGGCGATTACGCCTTTTTGCTGCATATCATCAAATCGCTCAAAAGCACGGGAAAAGCGGCCTGTATTTTGCCGCACGGTGTTCTTTTTCGAGGGAATGCCGAAGCGGAAATTCGGAAGAACCTCATTCAGCGCGGGTATATCAAAGGCATTATCGGCTTGCCTGCCAACCTGTTTTACGGCACGGGTATTCCTGCCTGTATCATCGTAATTGATAAGGAAGAGGCCGACAACCGCACTGCCATTTTTATGATTGATGCCGGCAAGGGTTTCATCAAAGACGGCAACAAAAACCGCCTGCGCGAGCAGGACATTCACAAAATAGTGGATGTGTTCAACAAGCAAATCGAACTCCCCAAATACAGCCGTTTGGTGCCGATGGAGGAGATTGCCGATCCTAAAAACGAGTATAATCTCAACATTCCGCGCTACATCGACAGTCAGGAAACGGAAGATATTCAGGACATTGTAGGGCATTTGATGGGCGACATTCCCAATGCCGACCTCGAAGCACTCAATGACTATTGGTCAGTGTATCCTACCCTCAAAGCCACACTCTTCGGCGATAGCCCGCGCCCGGGATACAGTCAGCCGAAAGTGACTAAGGACCAAATCAAAAGTACCATCTTCAATCACCCGGAGTTTGTGACCTTCAGCGCGGAAATGGACGCCGTTTTCAACGAATGGAAAACCCGTACTACGGTCTATCTCAAAAGCCTGACTTCAATTCCCTCCCTAAGTGGGGAGGGCAAGGGTGGGGTTATACCCAAACACATCATTACGACCGTTTCGGAAGACATCCTGAGCAGCTATACGGGCAAGGCGCTCATGGACAAATACGATGTGTATCAACACATTATGAACTACTGGAATGAGACGATGCAGGATGATTGCTACCTCATTGCGGCCGATGGCTGGAAGGCCGAGCCAGTGGTGCAGAAAAAGACCAAAACCGCTACGGTGTGGGATTGTGATTTGGTGCCCAAAACGCTGGTGATTGACCGTTATTTTACCGCCGAAAAAAATACCATTGCGGCCTTGGAAGCCCAAAAAGAAGCGCTGATTGCTCAATTGCAGGAATTGGAAGAGGAGCACAGCGGCGAAGACGGTTTTTTTGCCGATTACGACAAAGTCAACAAAGGCAGTGTACAAAAACGCCTCAAAGAACTCACGCCTAAAAAGGAAAATGTGAAGGGACTCGCGTTGGATTTCAGCTTGGCCGCTGAACCGCAGGTGACTTACCAAAAAAGCAACGACGAAGCGCAGGAGCGGAGCGTGTTGACCCTTTACCTGCAACTCATCGACGACCAAGCCACCCTCGCCGCCAACATCAAAGAGGCCGTGGCGGATCTGGACCAAAAGACCCGGAAGCGCTACCAAACCCTTACCGAGGACGACATCAAGCAGCTCGTGGTGGACGATAAATGGATGACTGCGCTGGAGCGCAACGTAAAAACCGAAATGGAGCGCATCAGCCAACGGCTCACGCAGCGCCTCAAAGAGCTCACCGAGCGCTACGAAACGCCGCTGCCCGCCCTGACCAAAGAAATGGAAGCACTGGAGCAGAAAGTGAACGCGCATTTAAAAGCGATGGGTTTTAGTTTGGCATAAAAAAGCAGGTTTAATCAATTGTCGCTATGATATGGCGACAATTGAGCTTGTCATTATTTTTGTTTGAACGGGTTGAAGTATACCATTATGAAAAAAGAAACCAGACTCAGCATACAGTGGTTTTATGACCTACTTGAAAGAGGGGAGTGTGATATTTTAGACTTTAAAGAGCAATTGAACGATAAGCTTTCTTTTGGGAAGTCCATCAGAAATTTTGCTTCTAACTATGAAGAGATGGCTCGGGACGTAGTTGCTTTTGCCAATCTCAAAGGAGGGTTCATCTTCGTCGGAATTGTTGATAATACCAAAGAAATAAACACAGAGTTTGAATTACAGGATAAAAAAACGTTTGATTTGATTAAACAGGTTCAGGATAGAACGGAACCTTCCATTACACTCAAAACACATAAGATAACTATTGATAATACGGTCATTTTAGTGTTGGAGATTCCTTTTTCAAATCAATTGCATCGCACTTCAAAAGGAGAGTATTTAATTAGGAATAATGACGGAAATCGGGCTATTGAGCCGCATGAAATAAGTACT
Source organism: Runella sp. (assembly GCF_027484545.1). GTDB lineage: Bacteria > Bacteroidota > Bacteroidia > Cytophagales > Spirosomataceae > Runella. Next base: position 26,110 of record NZ_JAIXST010000128.1, read on the forward strand.
ATACAGGCAGAAAAGGGGTTGATTGTATATGATGCAAAAACATGGCCTTTTGACTTTGCCTCTACTTCCAAAGACGCACGAGGAAATCCTGTTCCCGGTTGGCAGAATCTTGATAGGGTAAGAGACCTGTATAATCGGATCAAACAGCATAAGCCAAACAGCGCTTATCTTAAAAATTCTTCTCTGGAGTTTGCCGAAACGCTCGGACTGATTAAAGAAGAAAATCAACAGCTAAAGCCCACTACAACAGGCGTATTGTTTATTGGGTCGGATAAAGCACTGAAGGAATTTCCGTATAATCAAATAAAATACATTCGCTATTACGAAGATGGTACTTACCGCCCCTTTGAGTACCGGGGTAGCCTGATTGAAATAGCAGACGACTGTTTTGCACAACTTAAATCTGAAATCAAACTTAAAGAGTTTCATTTTGGATTGTTCAGAGAATACATCGAAGATTACCCTGAAGTAGTTCTGCGAGAATTACTTATCAATGCCATTGCGCATCGTGATTACAGTCGCCAGCAGATTATTGAAATACGTAAGTACCCCACTTATATTGAGTTTGAAAGTCCCGGGCATTTTCCGCAAGGAATAGACGAAGCGAATTTTTTACGTAAAACCAATCCCCGAAACCCAAGCATCATGGATTTGTTCAGGGAAATAAATTATGCCGAGAAAGCAGGAAGTGGCTTTGATAAGATTTTTACAGCGCTGCTTTCAAAAGGTAAACAACTGCCCAAACCGGTACAAACGGAACACTCAATTACGATTAGGATAGAAGCGGATGTCTATGCTGAGAAATTAGTAGAGTTGAGTTTGCTTTATAAACAACTGAATAAAAAAGACATTGATCTGGAAAAGCTGTTGGTGCTGAACAGTATCTATACAGGACAAAAAATTACGTTTATAGAGCTTGAAAAGCAACCTTTTATCAATACGTATCAACTCCGCAGAATTTTGAAAGAGTTGGAAGAGCAGGAGTTTATTGAAACGACCGGCAAGACCTCCGGCCAAAAATACCTTATTCATAGAAGCAAACTTGAAACGACGGAAGAGAAGATAAGTTACACAATCCAAAAAAAGCAGGAAAAAGCACGACAAAAAGAGGCGATTCTTCGGTATCTTGACGATGTTGAAGAGATTGATAATGAGGGCGCAAGACTCTTACTTAAACTATCAGATAAAGATAGTTCGGTAGTTTCAAGGCTATTTGGAGAACTGATAGAAGCAGGACATATTGAGATTGCAAATGAAACAAGGCACAATCAAAGGGCCTATAAAAGAAAGGCCAATTAAAAGCTTGTTTTAGATGTTTGTTTGCAGGTTTGTTTGCAGCAAATAAAACACCAATTACCAGTTTGCAAACAAAATAACATTGATAATCAATTAGTTATATTTTTTTCGTTTGCAGGTTTGTTTGCAGAAATGGACACTTTAGTAAAAAAAACATGAACACCACCCCCCAAAATACCCCCTTCAAACAAACCGAAATCGGCCTCATCCCACAAGATTGGGAAGTGAAAAGATTGGGAGAAGTTATAATTAATGTTGAATATGGCTCATCTGCAAAATCAAAACCTGAAGGGAAAGTTCCGGTTTTGAGAATGGGGAATATTCAAAACGGAAAAATTGACTGGACTGATTTGGTCTACACTGAAGATGATAATGAGATTAAAAAGTATTTGTTAAAGAAGGATGATGTACTTTTCAATAGAACAAATACAGTTGATTTAGTTGGTAAAACAGGAATTTATAAAGGGGAAAGTCCTGCAATTTTTGCAGGCTACTTGATACGAATAAATAGAAAGGAAGATTTAATTGACGCTGATTATCTGACTTATTTACTCAATACTAAGTATGCTAAGAACTATGGATATTTAGTATTGAGTGTTGCTGTTGGACAAGCCAATATAAATGGGGCAAAACTTAAAACTTATCCTATCCCTCTCCCCCCCACCAAAGCCGAACAAACCGCCATTGCCACGGCGTTGAGCGATGCCGATGCGCTCATTGGGGGCTTGGAGAAACTCGTCCACAAAAAACGCCTCCTCAAACAAGCCACCATGCAGCACCTGCTTACCCCTAAAGAAGATTGGGAAGTGAAGAAGTTGGGGGAGATGACTACTGAAATAGGAGACGGAATTCACGCTACACCTAACTATGTTGAGAATTCAGACTATTTCTTTATTAATGGAAATAACTTGATAGATAAAAGAATAGTGGTTACTGGAAATACAAAATGTGTTTCAAAAGAAGAGTACAATTTACTAAAAAAGAGATTAAATAGTAGTACAATTTTAATGTCAATAAATGGGACTATTGGAAATTTAGCATTTTTTAATGGTGAAAAAATTGTTTTGGGAAAGAGTGCAGCATACATGTGTATTAAAGATGGTTTTGATAAACATTATGTATATTTTGTTCTCCAAAGTTTCGCAGTAAAATTATTTTATGAAAATGAATTTACTGGAACTACGATTCGAAATTTATCTTTGAAATCAATAAGAGAAACTCCTATACAACTCCCTCCCAATTTTACCGAACAAACCCGCATTGCCACGATTCTTTCCGACATGGATGCGGAGCTTTCGGGCTTGGAGGGCAAGCTGGAAAAGTACCGCCAACTCAAGCAGGGCATGATGCAGCAGTTATTGACGGGTAAGATACGGTTGGTGTGATATTTGGGTTATTTTGTGTTAACATACCTTCAAAAAGAACAAAAGGCATGAGTACGGCACAAAGTTTCTACGAAGTTTTCAAAGCATTGCCCAAAAAGGTACAGATTGAAGTGTTGAGGTTGTTGGAAAATGAAAAAGTACCCTTGCTCACGCAAATCGACCGGGGTTTGCAGGATGTGAAAAAAATGCAGGAAGGCACATCACCTAAACGCAATATTCGGGATTTAGTCAAAGAATTACGGAATGAATAACGCTGCGATTAGTCGGGTATGTGGCACACTATTTGTACTTTTGCTATTGTACAAATACTAAATAGATAAATGGAAAATGCTTGATGAACTTAGAGATATAGCTTTCAGATTTCAAATTGATCCTAACAAAACAGTGGGACATGCGGCTCGTATATCCTCCGTTATTAGCGTTTTGTCAAATATAAATCAGTCTTTTCAGAACTTTTTGGAAGTTGAGTTTTTTAAAAATGAGGAGTTTGTAAAAGCATTTGAACAAAATAGCAAAGTTTTAGAGTCATTGAAAGAAGATTTAGAACTTCTTTTGGTGGATGTAAAATTTGGAAGTTTTGAGGCAGCAGCAGTCCCGAATATAATATCATTGCCCTCTCTTTTTAATGATAAAGTGAGTGCTTGGAAAAAAGAAACCTACGAGGACTACAAAGAAAATATTTTATACGGTGAATATGAAAGTCCTGATTTTCTTAAAAAAGTGATGAATAGGTATAATGAAACGGAGAGAAATCAAATTTTCAAACCTCTTTTTTCGGCTGTTTCGTCGGAACGCTCTTACAAACTGAATTTTATAAGAGCCGATAAAAAGAAGGTTGTTTTTAAGCAGCCTTCAAAAGGCTTGTATGAGTTATATGTGCCAAAAATAGACAAAAGAACCTCATTAGATACCTCTGAATACAAGACAGTACAGTTTTATGCCCAAGTTCGCAAAAGTGAAGATGGCTATAACTTGGCAAAAAAGAACATAAAACAGATCTATTTTCTGGAAGAATTAGAGCATGAAACGTACCCGTATAAGCCAAGTAGTATTGTGTTTGAAGATACAGCCTACGACCTAAACAAACGACTGGATTGTCAAGTCTCTTTTGAAGAAGGTATGTACGTAATTCAAAACGAAGAACTTGACATTACAGTTTGGGGAGAATCAAGAGAAGAAGCAGAAGATTCTTTCGCTTTTACCTTCCACTCGTTATACCAAAATTTTGCAACAGAAATCGATAGTAAACTCTCAAAAGATGCGAAGAGTTTAAAAGAGAATCTTTTAAAAACCGTAAAAAAAGTGATTGATGAAAGCCAGAAAAGCTAAGGATTTACAGAAAGTTCTTACTAAAAAGGGCTTTGTTTTATACCCGGAAAAAGAACATCATCAATTCTATTACCTCGAAATTGATGGCATAAAGCAGAAGATTTATACTTATTTCAGTCATGGTCTTAAAGACTATGGTTCATCTCTGATGGGCAAAATTAAGAAGCAGTTGAAATTTGTTGAAACAGATAAAGCGGAAGATTTTTTTGATTGTCCAATGAGCAGGGAACAATATGTTGAAATGCTGAAAGACAATGGCGATATAAGTTGATTTTTTTCTTCTACGTTTTTGTGTACCGGAAAGTCCTAAACTCAACTTCATGAACCGTTACGAACGAGTGGACCCCGAGCGCGTAGCCCAAAACCGCGTGGTCAAACTCATGCGCGAAGTCCTGTACTATCGGAATTTGGGAAATCTGGAAGAGCAGGAAAACACCAATCTCCGCGAAGACGACCTGCGCCGTTATCTCCTCGGCATGGGCCGCTACACGCCCGCCCTCATTCAAAAAGCGCTGTTCGATTTCCAAAAAGCCGCGCTCATCAACCGAAACGACGAACTCAGCGATGCCAACAAAGCCGTGTATTCGCTGTTGCGCTACGGCATTCCGGTCAAGGAAGAAGCGGGGCAGAACAAAGTCACGGTACAGCTCATAGATTGGGAGCAATTTGAAAACAACGATTTTGCGGTGGCCGAAGAAGTCACCGTCAAAGGCGAAAAAATCAAACGTCCCGACGTGGTGATGTCCTACAATGTTGAATAGCCCGCAAGGTGCGCAGTTGCCAGCCATTTAAACCCAACTCTTCAATGCCATCGCCCAGCCGACCCAGCACATGGGCTACTTCCCAGCGTGGCTGCATTCCGAAAACAGCGTATCAAGCGGA
>NZ_JAIXST010000131.1 GCF_027484545.1 Runella sp.
AGGCTTGGGCATTTTTTCCCATTCATCTAACTTGGAAAGTAGAATTTCTGTCGCTTTTTGTTTGTCCATCGTTTTTTGTGGCTAATTTAGTATTGCTCTGCATTTATTCGTACACCCTTCGTCATTCATTTTACTTCTCAAATTTCAGCTTAAAAACCCCGACGGTTAAGACAATTTCGTCTTTGGCGTCCTGTTTTTTGTAACCTCTTCCTTCGGGGTCAATGTCAGAATCGTAGCCCGTAGCGCTCGTAAATACTTTGTCTTCGAGTTTGCCTTTTAAGCGATTCAAGCCTCCCAAAGCGGTTGCCGAAGTTTTTTCCTTGAAATGCGTACCGTCGAGCGTACAGGAAAATTTGCCTTCCAAAAATCCGTCGGCGGCTTTGGTAACTTCGATTTCACCTCCATTTTCCCGCCGTGATTTTCCGACGTGGTATTCCATGCGCGGCGAGCGGGTTTCTTCCACGTATTTTACGTAAGCTACGCCTTTGTATTTCCCCTCAGCCATAATGGGCTGAACGGTGTTTTTACCGTTAAATTCTTCATCTACAATTTTGTATAGACCTACTTCCGGGGTATCGTTGTTGGTCCAGGTGGCAAACCAAAATCGCAGCGATTTGTCGGGACTTGTGGCATTGGCCGTTACGTACCAGGCATTACCGATGCGAATCCGTCGCGGAGCCGTTTTGTATTCTTTGCCGTCTACCTGTACCGATAGACTGTTATCGTTGGAAATTTGAGCTACGGCCATCTGACTCAAGAGGCTGATAATAAGCGCGGCTAACTTCTTTTTCATTTCATTCGTAAGGTTTATAAGTGATTATTTTGAGCACTGAAATGTACGCGTTTTCTTTTCTGATTAGTATAAAATTCGGGTTGAAATGTCATGAAAACTTACTGAACGGTCTTTTAACTAATGAGTGAATGAGCAAATGGTTGAATGACGGGGCTGCCCGTGCAGCGAATAAATACCTATATTCGCTCATTCACAATTGGCCATTCACTCGTATCTTTGGGTCTTAAATCCTTTAAAAAACCAATGAAATACATCATAATCATCAGTTTAAGTGCTCTTCTTTTAAGTAGTCAATCCTGTAGTTTTTCTTCAGAAGATATGCTTGAAAAAGGAAAGTCGTTAATGAAAGAAGGGAAATTCAGAGATGCACTTACCTACCTCAACAAAGCCATTGAGGGCGACAACGCCAACTATGAAGCTCTAAACGCCCGTGGTGTCGTGTATTATGAACTTCGGGAATATACCAATGCCTTGCTTGATTATGATCAGGCACTCAAATTGAAACCTGATTATTACCGTCCGTATTACAATCGAGCTTTGTTGAAAGTGGCCCAAAGTGACGGACAGGGAGCACTCAAAGATTATTCGGAAGCGATTCGTTTGGATTCTCGAAATGCCGAGATATTTGTAAATCGGGGTCAGTTATTGGCCGCATTAGGTCAAACAGACGCTGCTTTACGTGACTTTGACCAAGCAGTGAATCTGGATGAAAATAACGCCATGGCTTGGTACAACCGCGGCAATGTATTGTTTCAGCAGGGTGATTTTAAGCGTTCCATTGAAAATTTTGAAAAAGCCGTGAAGAATGATACCAAGTTTAGCAAAGCCTTTCACGCGTTGGGCATTGCACAACTGATGTTACAACAAAAAGATCAAGGGTGTCTGAATCTTAAACAAGCCGATCGTCTCGGTTATCCTTCCGCTAAAGTTTCGTTGGAACAGTATTGTAAGTAGGAGTGGGGCATGACTTTGCAAGGTATTCCTAATAACGTGCAATAAAAAAAACCGTCGAATCTAATCGACGGTTTTTTTTATTATCAACGAATTGAATTAGTGCGCAGCTGTTGTAGTAGTTGCTTTACTATTACGCATCCAGAAAAATAAAATGGTGAATGCTACAATCAAAATAGCAGGGAACAAAACCATCGTACTGAGGGTTGCCTGTCCTGCAGCCAATTCCATTTCATCGCCTGTCAAGCCCATAGCCGTTTTTTCAGCACGGGCGCTATCAATCCATTGTCCAATAAAGGGTTGAAAGATGGAAGTGGAAAACATACCCACCCCACCTAAAATGGACATTCCCAGAGCACCGCTAAGAGGTACTTTTTCGGCGATAAATCCAATCATATTTGGCCAAAATAAAGCTACACCCAACGCGAAAAATATAGCCGCTACATAAGCCATGCTACCTGTTTGGGTACTGAATAAATAGATGCCGATTGTTGCAAATACAGCTGATCCCAATAACACACCGGTTTGGTCAAATTTAGCAACAATAGGTCCTGCGAAATATCTGATAACGGCCATAAGCCCAGTCACTAACGCCAAAATCAACATGGGGCTTGCTCCTGATTTGCTCATGATTAAGCCTGTCCATTGTTGAGGACCGAATTCTGTGATAGCCGTAATCGCCATGCAGCAAAACATGAATATGTACAATGGGGTAACCATTGCCTTTAAGTTTTCACCCAATGAAGTAACACCTTCGGTTTTTGGTTTTGGAAAGGTTTGGCCCCAGAACAAATAAGCATAAATTAAAGTTGGAACCATAATCAGCCATATTTGTGCCTGCCAGCCTGTATTGGCATCAGTCATGAATTTTGAAATTAGACTGCCAACTACAATTCCACCGGGAAACCACATGTGGAAACGGTTTAACATTTTGCTCATTTCCGCACCTGAATAAGTGTCAGCAATCATAGGATTACAGGCTGCTTCGGTACAACCGTTACCTAAACCGATGAGGAATGTAGAAACTAAAAGGCCAATGTAACCTCCTGAATAAATGGTCAATAAGATGCCTAATGCGTGTGATACAAACGCAATCATCATGATTTTTTTAGGGCCAACTGTGTGATAAACAAGTCCCCCGATAATCATTGCTAATGGGAAACCTAAAAACCACATGGAGTTGATGAAGCCGAGCTGCTCAGCAGTCAAATTAAACTCTGTTCCTAATTGCGCCAGAATACCGGCTCGGATGCTGAATGAGAATGCCGTGGTGATAAGCGCAAAACAGCTCCCGTTAAAAAGTCTGGTTTTATTGATCATTGTGTTTGAAAGGTTTGGTTGAAGGTGATATTAGATAGTACTTACAACGACGCAAAGTAGTTTTTTTGTTTTTTTTACCCAAGCTTCGTGAGAAAAAGCCATTTTTTTACTTTGCCTACTAAATGAGTAGCCGAAAAAGTTGTTTAAATTCAACCCGTAAGGCAAAACAGTCAACAAATTATCCAGTTTTTTAAATAAAATACCAAACCACAAAAAATTACAAGTATATGGCTCGAAAAATCAGAATGGGGATGGTAGGTGGAGGCCGGGGAGCATTTATCGGTGGCGTCCACCGGATTGCTGCTGCAATCGACGGTGAGATAGAATTGGTGTGCGGAGCATTCAGCTCCACTCCCGAGAAATCGAAAGCCTCCGGCGAAGACTTCATGCTCGACCCATCGCGTTGCTATGGCGATTTCAAAGAAATGATTCAGAAAGAAAAACGGCGCAAAGACCGTATCGACGTGGTATCGATTGTTACTCCTAATCACATGCACTTTGCCCCGGCCAAAATGGCCTTGGAAAATGGCTTCCACGTGATTTGCGACAAGCCCGTTACGTTTTCGTTGCCAGAAGCCAAAAAACTCAAAGAAATGATTGCCAGCACGGGTTTAACCTTTGCCCTTACTCATAATTATACGGGCTATGCAATGGTCAAAGAAGCCCGCCAATTGATAAAAAACGGAGTATTAGGTACGATTCGTAAGGTCATTGTAGAATACCCGCAAGGCTGGTTATCCTTTCCAATAGAAAAAGAAGGAGCTAAACAGGCCGAATGGCGCACTGATCCAAAACGTTCGGGAATTGCTGGAGCAGTGGGAGATATCGGTACTCATGCCGAAAACCTAGCAGAATATATCACAGGACTAAAAATTACGGAATTATGTGCCGACGTAAACCGCGTAGTCGAAGGGCGTGTGTTGGACGATGACGCCAATGTGTTGCTTCATTTTGACAATGGTGCTAATGGTATTCTGCATTGCAGTCAAATCTGTAACGGAGACTGGAATGGCTTGAATATCAGAGTATATGGCGAATTGGGGACTTTGCAATGGCATCAGGAAAAACCTCAATATCTTCATCATAAAACAACCGATGAATACCAAATCTATCAACCGTCAGTTGGTAAATTGTCCGATTCGGCCAATGCTCATACTCGTATTCCGTTTGGTCACCCCGAAGGATATTTGGAAGCGTTCGCCAACGTCTATCGCAATTTTGCCCGCACCGTGCGCAAACGTATGAACGGTGAAGAGCCCAACGAATTTGATTTGGATTTCCCCACCATCGACGACGGTATCCGAGGTATGCAGTTTGTCGAAACAGTCATTGCCTCGGGCAAAAGCAACAGCAAGTGGGTGAAGTTTAAGAACTGAGTTATTGGTGAATTAGCGATTGGTGATTTAGTGATTTAAAAATTGTCAAAATGGAGAAACAAGACTATGTGCCTAAAGCTGATTTCGCTGAAAAAATGTACCAGCGAATTAAAAGTTTTGGCATAAGGTGTATTCCGGTTTGTGATGAGTTGTTTATTAAAAATTCACCTTCCGCTAAAAACATAGCTTATCAACTTAGCAGAAGTTCGTCGTCGGCAGTTTCCAATTATCGTGCAGCACGAAGGGCGAGGAGTAATAATGATTTCTTCTCGAAATTAAGTGTGGTAATAGAAGAGTTAGATGAAAGTGTAGGTTGGTTAGAATATAGTATTGATGCCGATTATGTTTCTGAAAGTAAGTTGGCATTGTTGATTGATGAAGGCTATCAATTACTTCAAATATTGGCCAAATCAAGAAAAACCACAGGGGATTTAATTAAAAATCAAGAGAAGGGTAAGTAGGTGTTAGATAGATTGTAAAAAATCACTAATCACTAAATCAAAAATCACAATTTTAAAAAATGAAAACCATCAAAGGACCTGCCATATTTTTGGCGCAATTCATGGGCGATGAAGCCCCGTTTAATTCATTGGATACCATCGCCGCTTACATGGCTGATTTGGGGTATAAAGGGATTCAAATCCCGACGTGGGATCCGCGTTGCATTGACCTCAAAACCGCTGCCGAGTCAAAAACCTACTGCGACGAGTACAAAGGTAAACTCGCGGACATCGGCGTAGAAGTAACCGAACTTTCGTCTCACTTGCAAGGGCAACTCGTGGCCGTTCATCCGGCATACGACCCTATGTTTGACGGTTTTGCGGCACCGGAAGTTCGCAATAATCCGAAGGCACGTACCGAATGGGCGGTACAGCAATTGATGTGGGCGGCCAAAGCTTCTCAAAATATGGGATTGAAATCACATGTCACCTTCTCGGGGGCTTTGTTGTGGCCGTTTTTATATCCGTGGCCTCAGCGCCCGGCGGGTTTGGTGGAAACGGGCTTTGCCGAACTCGGCAAGCGTTGGACACCTATTTTGAATGCATTCGATGAAGCAGGGGTTAATGTAGGCTACGAACTTCACCCGGGTGAAGACGTTCACGACGGTATTACCTTTGAAATGTTTTTGGAAGCCGTTGGCAACCACCCACGTGCAGGTATCAACTATGACCCGAGCCACTTTGTATTGCAACAATTGGATTATCTCCAATTCATTGATTTTTACCACGAGCGTATTTTTGCGTATCACGTTAAAGATGCTGAATTCAATCCAACCGGTAAGCAAGGCGTTTACAGCGGTTTCCAAGGTTGGGTCGACCGGGCAGGCCGTTTCCGTTCATTAGGAGACGGGCAGGTGGACTTTAGTGGTATTTTCTCAAAATTATCGCAGTACAACTACGACGGTTGGGCAGTATTGGAATGGGAATGTTGCATCAAATCGCCCGTACAGGGAGCGGCAGAAGGAGCACCTTTCATTGCTGATCACATTATTCAGGTAACCGAAAAAGCATTTGATGATTTTGCCGGTACGGGAGCCGATGAAGCCTTTAATCGGAAAGTGTTGGGGTTGTAAATGTAGAGCCGCACCATTTTGCGGCTAAGACAATATAGAATCGACAATTTTGAAAAAGGGGTAAAAACGTAGAGTTACGAAATTTTACAATCGGGATAATAAAAACGTAGAGCCGCAAAATGGTGCGGCTCTACGTTTTTATAAAGATTAATTTCTTGGTGGACCACCAGGACGAGCACCATTAGGACGACCAGGATGTGACTCACCACGGTGGCAAGTAGTACATCCGATGCGGGGTTTACGCTCTTTTGTAGCGTACGAAGGCATCGTAGCAATCAGATCATCGTTAACTTTTCCAACCATGGCTACCATGTCGCGAGCAATGGCATGATCACCTTTTGTATCCAATGACCAGTCTTTTACGTCGTGGCAATGGTTGCAGCTTACGCCCAATGCTTTACTCCAGCCATTTTCCATGATGCCGATTACCTGCTCCGCAGGACGGCCTTTGAAAATTTTGATGTTTTTAAATACCTCTTCGGCATTCGTCTTTTCTTTCCCCGCAATAGCCGCTCTTACTTCTTTCGCATACTTAGCACGGTCGGCAGCGAGGCTATCCTCACGCGGGTCGGCAGATTTCGTCGAGATGGTTGAAGGAGTGAGCGCAACCAACGACACAATCGCCGTTAGTGCAAAGACTGCAGTAATCCATTTTTTCATAGTAAACAAGGAGGTTAAATAGTTATAAAGGCAAACTTATGGAAAAAGTAAATGTTTGCAAGATTTTAACCTAAAAAAGGCGCTGAAAGTAGATAGATACGGGCAAGTTCTCGACGAATACCTATTTAATATTTTGTAGCTAAGTGGACGTCGAAAAAAGATTTGTCAGAAGCGATGTATTGTGTTCCAAAAATATCATCACTCACAGAAATCCTGACTTTATCTCCCGCGGCCAATTTTAAGTCACGGCTGATATAAATGCTGAAATTGGCATTGGCGAGCGGAACGAAAGTGGCCGTGGCCGCTACCGTGGTAAAACCATTGGAAACGGTAGTAACCATTAAATGAATGTTAAGTTGTAATCATTGCTTATGCTTTACTTGTTTGATTATCAGCATTTTGATATTAGATTGCTTTGCAAAAGGTCTAAGAAATCTGTATCAGAATTAAGTGTACGCTGTATAGCAATAAACCCTTTTTTATCAAATTCACTGATAAATTTGCTCAATAACGCTTTCTACGCCGTACAGCCTAACGTCGGCAAGGTTGCCGACGTTTATCGTCCCAAAGTCATTCTAACCACTCAATGTGTGAATAATAGAGTTGCAATCCGAGTGGCAGATAACGGAAACGGGATTCCCGATGCTATCAAAGACAAAATCTTTCAACCCTTCTTCACCACCAAACCCACGGGCGAAGGCACGGGTTTGGGGCTTTCACTTAGTTACGGCATTGTAACCAAAGGTCATGGTGGGACGCTGGAAATGGAAACTAAAGAAGGGGAGGGAACAACGTTTATTGTTCAACTTCCTTTGGTTTAAGCCCATACAGAATTCTTGTAAGAATAAATAGCCGTATCAACCAATGATAAATAGCAAAAACGGTAAGAAAACAGATGAAAATCAAAAGGACAAGTTTAACCGAAATGGGCAGTGACCACTGTACCACAAAATACCCCGAAACCACAATGACGGTTTGATGCAAAATATAAAAAGGATACACAGCCTTGTTGGTGTATTTCAAAAATCGGTTGGAGAAGTTCAAATGTTTTTTTGCAAATCCCAACAGAGTTAAAATGAGCGTCCAAATATGGATAGAGTTTAGGGTGCCGTATAGATATAAACGGCTGTCAGTGACTTTGGGCAATTCTGATTTCCACCAAAACTCATAATAAAGAACGGCGATACAGAGTAAGGCGGTACTTAGGTAGTAAAAACGGTATTTCTCGCACGTTTCCCAAAAAGATTGGCTTCCTCCCAGAATATACCCGTACACAACTAAGGTAATCGAAAAAATGAACAGAAACCAGTCATCCAGCAAGCTTTGCTGTTCGGGATAGGCGAGGTAAAGGGTAAAATAATAGAGGGTAAAAGGGATAAATAAAGAAAATGCCAATAAGGGATGAGTGAAGCTATTGGCAATTTTTTCTTTCAAGGTTTTTATGGCTTTGATTTTGAAAATGGCAAATACCGGCAAAAGTAAAAACACGAAAAGATACACCACAAACCATAGATGACTCCACGTGAGCGTGCCTTCCAGATAGGGCACTAATTCCCAAACCGTGGGATAAAAGTCTAAATAGGAACTTGTGAACTGACCTGTTTGCAGTCGTTCAATATAGACCTGAGCGGGAATGGTGAAGAACATGGCAAAAAGCAACGGAATAAATAATCGCACAATTCGCTCTCTGGCAAACGAGAATACCGACCTTGATTGGAGCGAAAAATGGATTCCAACTCCGGAAATAAAGAACAAAAGCGGGAGTCGCCATTGATGAAGCCAATAGATCAGGCGACTTAGCCCAACGGAGGTTTCGGCGTTTTTAACTTCCCATCCAAAAGTAACAAACGGCATGGCACAGTGAAAAAAATCAGTAGGAAAAAGGCCAAAACTCTGACCCAATCCACGTAATGGTTACGTTTGGTGGCGGTAGGCATTCTTTTTTAGAAGTAAAGGATAAAAACCGGATAATTAGCGATTGGAAGATGCAAAAAGGGGCCGTTAGGTTGCATCAGAGGGGAGAAAAACGACCGTTAAATCAATTTTTTTCCTCTGCAAAAATTAATAAATTAATTGCCGTGATTTTAACTTTTGAAAAGTTTCCTATCTTTGGGTTAGTGAATCCTAACTTTAACTCATTCTGTTTAATCCTTAATTTTTCAAACAACAACTTTATGGAACTGAACTCAGTTGAACGCAACAAAAATGTAATGCGCTTTATTGTTGAAAGCAATGATGCCAAAAAATTCTACGACTATCTTGACATGGTTTCGGAAGACTTTGTAGGACACCATCACCTGGTTCCCGGTGATCTTCGCGGTAATCAATCGTTAAGCGGATTTTTTTATGTAACAGAAGAAATTGCTTTCCCCGATGGGAAGCATACCATTCATAACGTATTCGGCGAAGGAGATATGGTGACTCTGGAACTTTCCCTTGTGGGTACGTTTACCGGACCATTGCCCGATGGCACACCGCCGAATGGTAAATCAATTAAATTCCATTACAACATCCTGTGCCGTTTTGAAGGTGAAAAACTGGCGGAATTATGGTGGTTTCCGTATGATTCGCATACCCTTATGTTGAATCTCGGTATGATTTAAAATCCGGAAACTATGAACTTTAAAGAAAAACTTCATTCCGGAGACGTAGTATATGGCTTAACCCTTACCATCGGTAATCCTCAAATTGCAGAACTGATCGGTTACCTCGGTTTTGATTGGGTTTGGATTGAGGCAGAGCATACCACCATGGGTTTGGAAACGATTTTGGCTCAGTTACAGGCCCTTGCTGGAACGGGCACCAAAGCAGTGGTGCGCGTTGACAATAATGACCAAACCGTTATCAAACGTATTCTGGATATTGGTCCAGATGGAATTATAATTCCGTCGGTCAATAGCCGGGAAGAGGGCGAAAAAGCCATAAAATTTATAAAATATCCACCTCTGGGTGAAAGAGGAATAGGACTGGCCCGCGCTCAGGGATACGGCCTCAAGTTGGGCAATTATATAAAATCAGCCAATGACGAAGTGGCCGCTATTTTTATGATTGAGCACATCAATGCGGTTCAGAACATTGATGACATCCTGAAAATAGAAGGGCTGGACGGTATCATTATCGGTACGTTGGACTTGGCCGGCAGCATGAACCTGCAAAATGATTTGGGAAATGCGCAGATTGAAGTCGAAGTACAAAAAGTAGTGCAGGCCTGCGCAAAAGCGGGTATTGCCTGTGGTGCTTTTGTTGGCGACCCCAATCAGGCAAAAGAGCGAATCAAACAGGGTTTTCGATTGCTGACGCTGGGGGCAGACGTACTTTTACTGGCTTCTTCGGCCAAAAATGTGCTTGACACCGTAAAGTCGTAACTAAGAATAACTTCAAACACAGGGTGTAGTGTTGAGAAACACTACACCCTGTTCCTTTTATGCGTATTGTATTGGGTATATTGACTTGTTAATCAATATATTAACATTTTTTCTCAGGAATTACTGCCCGAAACAAGGGGAGCCTCAATTATTTCCTGAGGCTTTGCAATTATCAATGTCAGTAGAACAGAAAACAAAACCGCTACTGACATCAAAATATAGGAAGCATTAAAATTTCCCGTCAGGCTGCTGAGATAACCCACCAAATAGGCACCGATGAACGAACCCAAAGCACCCATACTATTGACGAGTCCAATGGCTCCACCGGCTACATTTTTGGGGAGAAATTCGGTAATCAGGGCAAAGAACGGGCCGTAAGGAGCGTATAAAGTACCGCCTGTGATTACTAATAAAGAATACGACAGCCAAAAGTTGGAATCCCCCAAAAGATAGTTTCCAAACAAAGCAATCGAAGCAATCAATAAAAACGGCCAGATAAAAAGCTTCCTGTTCAGGGTTTTATCGGCAAAATAAGAAGCCCCGAGCATACCCAAAATAGCCGCAATATAAGGCACTGCCGACAGCCAACCGGTCGTAACAATGTCCATTTGAGGACTGTTTTTAATAATCGTAGGAAGCCACATGACAAACCCATACACACCAAGACTCCATAGAAAATAATGCAGACACAGGAGAATAACCGCCTTAGAGCGAAACGCCTGCCCGTAATTCTTCACCGGTTTTATTTCCTGCTGTTCCTGCAGTAATCGTTCTTCAATGGCTGTTCTTTCCTCCGGGGTAAGCCAGTTGGCATCCTTTGGTTTTTCATCAATCATAAACCACCACACAAAGGCCCATAAAATACCCGGAACTCCCTGAATAATGAACATCCAGCGCCAACCCATTGAGTTAATCAAATAGCCTGACAAAACCGACATCCACAAAACGGTGACGGGGTTTCCCAGAATCAGAAAGGTATTGGCCCTGGAACGCTCCTGCTTCGTAAACCATTGACTGAGAAGGATAAGCATGGAAGGCATGACGGCACTCTCTACTACCCCAAGCATAAATCGGATCACAATCAGCATGGTAACGTTGCTGACCATCCCCGTGGCCGCTGCCAGTGTTCCCCACAAAATCAAGGAAATAAAAATCAGTTTCTTTGCACTTTTAGTGGAGGCGTAATGGGCACCGGGTATTTGAAAAAAGAAATAACCCAAAAAAAACAGTGAGCCGAGCAGGGAAGAAACTCCTTTGGTAATGTGAAGATCTTCGTTCATGCCTCCTGCCGCTGCAAACCCAAAATTGGCCCGGTCAAGATAAGCCAGACTATAGGTAATAAAAGCGATGGGAATAATACGGTACCATCGTGCTTCAGCCAATTGTTTTTTCATGAGTTCGGTTGTCCGTTGTGTTATCTTTGACCTAAAAAGCGCGGACTGAAAGTTCAATACTCGATAATTTGTATTTATTGCTTTTCCGGACAGTTAATCGTCAATAAACGAATCTTAGTGCTGAATTTTGTGTATTGTTTAGAAATATTGGCTGTAATGGTTTGTTACGTTGCGGATATAGGTCAGACGGTAGTCAGACCGTCTGCTGCTCTCTTGGGTCTGACTACCGTCTGACCCGACTGCCCATAACTTAAACAACTAATTCAATATTGGCAACTAAGTTAAAAATAAGATGGAGATAGGAATTGATAGTTTTGCAGCAGTAGCTGCTACCCAAACGGGTGCTGAAATCAGCAGTACGGAGTCAATGGCTCAATTATTGGAACGAATTGAAAAGGCCGACCAATCTGGTCTTGATGTATTTGGAATTGGAGAGCATCATCGGAAAGAATTTCTGGATTCTGCCCCAACTCTCATTCTTGCCGCCGCTGCCGCAAGAACTCACCGGATTCGCCTGACGAGCGCTGTAACCGTACTTAGCGCCGCCGACCCAGTCCGCGTTTTTCAAAATTTTGCCACCTTGGATTTGATTTCTAAAGGCCGGGCCGAAATGGTAGTAGGACGCGGTTCGTTCACCGAAGCTTTTCCGTTATTTGGATTGAACCTACAGGATTACGATGCCCTTTTTTCGGAGAAATTAGACCTTTTATTAAAAATTCGAGATAATGAACTCGTCAATTGGTCGGGGAAATTTCGCCCTGCCCTCCGAAATCAGCTTATTTATCCAAGGCCGCAACAAAATCCCTTTCCCATTTGGGTGGGTGTAGGTGGGACGCCTCAATCTTTTGTTCGCGCCGGTATGCTCGGACTGCCGTTGATGGTGGCTGTCATTGGGGGAGAAACGCACCGATTTCGTCCACTGATTGACCTGTACAGAGAAGCGGGACAAAGGGCAGGTCATGCGCCCGAAAAACTGAAAGTGGGCTTGCATTCCATTGGTTATGTGGCCAATACAACGCAGGACGCGATTGACGATTTTTATCCGGGATATGCCGAAACCTTTATCCGAATCGGGAAGGAAAGAGGCTGGCCGCCCGTAAGGCGCGAACATTTTGAGGCTCAAAGAGGTCCGTTGGGAGCTTTGCTGATAGGTGGACCGGAAGAAGTTGCCGAAAAAATTAGTAGACACAGTGAGGCTCTCGGCGGTATTTCACGGCTTACTTTTCAAATGGACAATGCAGGTTTGTCCCATACTAAACTCTTGCAAGCCATCGAATTAATTGGTAAACGAGTGGCACCGTTGGTCAATCAATAAGCGTTTTTAGCGGTTTTTGGGCAGGGTTTAACTTTCTATCGGGAGATTTACGGGAGTTGTTGCTTTTTCACCAAAGGCAACCCTTCCGTATTCTCCGTCTTAAGCAAACAACTCAAAAACCAATGAAAATAGTCAACCCTATTGATTCAGTAAGTCGTCGATATCTCACGCAGGGATTTTATTTAGTAATTGTACTATTTCAGTTATATTCCTGCAAAAACAGTAAGCCGTCCACCCATTCGTCGGCCTTGCGAGTTGGTGAGGCTGCTTCGGGTGACGGCAGTTCCTTATTTTCTACGGACAAAAAAAACATTGCCAAAGGTCAGGTTCTGTTCGAGGCGAATTGCTCGGCCTGTCATAATTTTCTGCAAAAGGGAATTGGCCCCAATCTTTCGGAAGTGACTTCAAAAGTGACGCAGGAATGGCTGAAAAAAATGATCCAAAATGCGCCGGCGTTGGTCAGTTCGGGAGATGCCCGAGCGGCTATGCTTTTTGAGGAATACAAACAGGTCATGCCTGCTTTTTCCGCCTTGAAAGAATCCGATGTAGAATCCATCATGGCCTTTATTCATTCCAAAAGGAAAGCGGAGGTTGTCTCAGCGGCTCCTGATTATTTGGGAATACCGATAACAGACCCCATGCCTCAAAAAATCGCCAAATCCGGTCTGCGTCTCAAATTGGATTACCTAATGACGGCCCCTGCTACCGCTCAGGCATATCCCTTAGCCCGAATTAACAAAACCCTGAAGTTGCCTGGGAAGAAAGACCGCTTATTTATGGTGGATTTGCGGGGAAAACTGTACGAAATGGTAGGTAAAGAGCTGCGCGTATTCATGGATATTTCGAAAGAAATTCCTGCTTTTATTCCTGCACCGGGGTTAGGTACGGGTTTAGGAAGTTTTGCTTTTCACCCCGATTTTTACACGAATGGGCTTTTTTATACCACGCACACTGAAAAAGGAAAAGCTGCGACTCCCGATTTCGGCTACGCAGATTCCATCAAAGTAACCTTGCAGTGGGTGCTCCGGGAATGGAAAGTGGAAAACCCCGAATCACCGACTTTTTCGGGAAAAGGGCGGGAGTTATTCCGAATCAATATGGTTTCTCCCATTCACGGAGTGCAGGAAGTGACTTTCAATCCGCTGGCTACTCCCAGGAGCGCTGATTACGGTTTATTGTACATTGGTTTGGGTGACGGCGGAGCCACCGAAAACGGTTATTATTTCCTTTGTAACGATAAAAGCCACGTTTGGAGCTCGGTGTTGCGAATTGACCCGCAAGGAAAAAACAGCAAGAATGGGCAGTATGGAATTCCGACCGAAAACCCATTTGTAAAAGAAGTTGGTGCGGCAGGGGAAGTATATTGTCGGGGATTTCGTAATCCCAATCGTATCGTTTGGTCGCCCGACGGGAAAATGCTGATTACGGACATTGGACAATCCCAAATGGAAGAAGTGAACATTGGCAAAGCCGGGGCCGATTATGGATGGCCGGAGCGCGAGGGTACCTTTGTTATCAATCACAGTGGAAAAATGAGCGTGGTCTACGCGCTTCCTAAAAACGATGCTTCCTTTCACTATACCTATCCCGTGGCTCAGTATGACCACGACGAGGGCAAATCCATTTCGGGCGGATTTGTCTATACGTCAACCGCCGTTCCGCAATTGAAGGGGAAATATATTTTTGGTGACATTGCCAACGGGCGTATTTTCTGCGTTGAAAACAGTCAACTAATACTTGGGCAACAGGCGCCCATTCAGGAATTGGAATTGCAATATGATGGTCAGGTAACTACTTTACAAACCTTAACCGGCAACGCAAAACCCGATGCCAGAATGGGAGAGGGGCTGAACGGCGAATTGTACCTTTTTACCAAAGCCGACGGCAAAATTTACCAAGTAAGCAGTTGCTCCGTCAATGAATAGATGTCCAATTATAAACCTATATCACTATGCGAAATTTATTTATTCTTCTGTTAAGTGCACTGCTTTCAGCTCCCTGCTATGTGCTTTCAGCGCAGGAACTGACTGATAACAGCCAACGCGAAATCGTTTTCAGGTCGGTCAATGTCATTCCCATGGACAGGGAACGAGTGATTGAAAATCAGACGGTTGTCGTAAAAAATGGTAGAATAATGGCCATGGGTGACGAAGGAAAAGTCAAATTCACCAAAGAGGCGTTTGTCGTTAACGCCAAAGGAAAATACTTGACTCCTGGCTGGGCAGAAATCCACGCCCACGTCCCACCGATTGATGATATTGAACCGATGAAAGAGGTATTGATGCTCTATCTGGCCAACGGAATCACGACGATTCGGGGAATGTTGGGCCATACTCGACACCTTGAATTACGAAGCAAAATCAACAACGGAACCATTCTCGGCCCTCATTTTTACACTACCGGCCCTTCCTTCAGCGGTCAGACCGTAAAGACCGCCGAGCGTGGGGCGGAAATGGTTCGTGAGCAAAAAGCCGCCGGGTACGATTACCTAAAATTACACCCGGGCTTGACGAAAGAAACCTTTCCAGCCATTGCCAAAACCGCAAAAGAAGTGGGAATTCCTTTCGTGGGTCACGTTTCATTCAACGTTGGAGTGTGGCGGGCTATTGAGGCAAAGTACTCCACCATTGATCACTTGGATGGTTTTATTGAAGCCATCACGCCGGGGATTGACACGCTGGTAGAACAGGAAACGGGTTTGTTCGGGTCGTGGATTGGAGATCGGGCAGATGCTTCCCTGATTCCAAAATTGATGGCCGGCTTACGCGACAATCGTATCCGAGTAGTACCTACACAGGCATTAGCGGAGCGTTGGCTTTCGCCGCTGCCGGCCGAAGAATATCTAAATGATCCTGAAATGAAATACATGAAACCGGAAACGATAAAGGGTTGGGTAAATGCCAAAAACACCTACACCTCCAACCCCAATTTTTCCAAAGTAAAAGCAGAAAAACTGATCCAAATTCGTCGAAAATTGATTTATGAATGTCAGAAAAACGGCGTTGAAATTTTGTTGGGCTCTGATGCCCCTCAAAATTTCAATGTGCCGGGTTTTTCGATTCATCACGAAATGAGATACATGGTGGATGCTGGATTGACACCCTACGAAACGCTACGTGCTGGCACGGTCAATGTGGCTTCTTACCTCAACAAAACGGATTCAGGTGTTATTAAGCCCGGTAATGTATCGGATTTGGTGTTATTGACAGGCAACCCGTTGAAAGACATCAACCAAACCAAAACCATTGAAGGTGTGATGATGGGTACAAAATGGCTTTCAAAAGACTTTATTGAGAAAGAATTGAAAAAGTTGGAGAAAAAGTAATTTTCTCCGATTCTGCCGAAGTTAGTGAAAAACACCAACTTCAACGTGCTTGGCGGTGTTTTCACCGCCAAGGTCATAAATAACTCTCTTTGAAATCCTTTGTATGCTGGGGGTCAGCGGGGTCGGGCTTTCTATCGCCGTTTTGGCAAGTGTAAAAATCACAAAATAACTTACACACACACACCTCTATACATCTTCTGACGTTGGATAGACGCAATAGAGTTTCGTTTATACAGATGTTATAGGCAACTTAAATTTTAAATCTCATGAATCCTACATGATATTGAGAAGAACACACAGAGGCATGAAAATTGATTGTGGAGAGCCAGACCAACAATTTTAGAACAATGGATACACTAAAATTTGAACAGATTA
>NZ_JAIXST010000064.1 GCF_027484545.1 Runella sp.
CCGTCTTAACTCAACAACAACCATGCTCGGTCACCGCTTTTCAGATTTCAAACCCAGTGAACAAACAGGTAAAAATAAGTTTGAAGAACTGTTGAATATTTTTCAACAACTCCTCCTGATGACTTCTGGCGATGTAGCGCAGGCTATGGCGTGGATGAGTCAGTTGGATCGCCAATACAGCCTCACCAACGACAAATACGGCATTGGTGATTTCTTCGAAGATCTCAAAGCGAAAGGCTACATTACCGAAGAAAACGAAGAAGGAAAGGTAATCATGACCCCTAAAAGCGAGCGCAGTATTCGTCGCAGTGCTTTGGACGAGATTTTTGGGAAACTCAAACGCTCCAAAGCAGGAGGAAATCACCACACTCCTTACACAGGAACGGGTGATGAACTCAGCAGTGACGTGCGCGATTTTCAATTTGGCGACTCATTGGAACAAATTGCCATGACGGAGTCCATCAAAAATGCTCAGATCAACCACGGTACTGACGATTTCTATTTGCTGGAAAATGATTTGGAAGTGGTAGAAAAAGAACAAAAAACCACGACTGCGACGGTATTGATGATTGACATCAGTCACTCCATGATTCTTTACGGAGAAGACCGCATTACGCCTGCTAAAAAAGTGGCGTTGGCAATGGCCGAACTCATCAAAACCAAATACCCCAAAGATATGCTCGACATCATTGTTTTTGGCAATGACGCCTGGCAGATTCAAATCAAAGATTTGCCTTATTTGGAAGTAGGCCCGTATCATACCAATACCGTAGCTGGGTTGGAATTGGCGATGGATTTGCTTCGCCGTCGCAAAACCAAAAACAAGCAGATTTTTATGATTACCGACGGAAAGCCAACGTGTTTAAAAGAAGGCATCCGGTATTACAAAAACAGCTTTGGCCTCGACCGTAAAATTGTCAGTAAAACGCTCACATTAGCTGCTCAATGCCGCCGATTGGACGTGCCGATTACCACCTTCATGATTGCAACCGACCCGTATTTGAAGGAGTTTGTGCAGGAATTTACGCGGGTCAACAACGGACGGGCGTATTATAGTAATTTGCAGGGATTAGGCGGTTTTGTGCTGGAAGATTTTCAACGAAATCGTCGGAAAAATCTGAAATAAGTACTATTAGACTTGGAAAGTTTTTAAACTTTCCAAGTCTTTGTTTTGATAAAAAATGCAAAAAAAGATTGTTTACCTATCACTGATTGTTTTTGTAGCTATTGTAGCGTATCAAGTCTTCTTAAAAGCAACCGAAAAAGAAATTCATCCTCTTACCAAAAGCTGGGAGAAAGCGGTACCTCAACAACAAGTTCCTCAGGGTTTAGCGTCGTTGAGTTCCCAACAGTGCGGCGCCTGTCACGTAAAACACTACGAAGAATGGCAATATTCCACTCATTCTCACGCGTGGACGGATATGCAATTTCAGGCCGAATTGAAAAAAGAATCCAGTCCGTATTTGTGCATCAATTGTCATGTTCCGCTACAAAATCAGCAGGAATATATCGTTACGGGTTTGATAGACGGCGATATTTATCAGCCTGTTAAACATAAAAACCCTGATTTTGACAAAAATCTCCAACAGGAAGGAATCAATTGTGCAAGCTGCCACGTACGGGATAATGTCGTAATCGGCTCTACCGGAACGAGTAAAGCACCTCACAAGACCAAAAAAGATCCCGCCTTCCTTTCTGAAAAATTATGCCTTTCGTGTCACAATGCCAAGGCGGTGGTTACCTCGGCGTTGGTCTGCTCGTTTGAAACGGGCGATGAATGGAAAGCAGGGCCATTTTATGGGAAAAAGAACTGCATCAGTTGCCACATGGAACCCACACAACGGGAAATTGTAGCGGGTTTTGGCGAGCGCCCGAGTCACTTGCACTATTTCGCAGGCTCCGGGATTCCAAAAGTAAAAGGAGCAAAAACCAAAATGCTGAACGGGCTTTCTTTCTTTCCTTCCAAATTGGAGAAATCATACGCGGTAAATCAAACGATTAGTTATCACCTCAAATTGAAAAATGAATTTGCGGGGCATCGCGTACCTACGGGAGATCCAGAACGATTTTTCGGTATTTCGTTTGAATTAGTGGACGAAAATGGAAAAGCAGTAGCGAAAAAAACGGATCGAATAGGGGAGAAGTGGGAGTGGTATCCTGCGGCAAAAAAACTAGAGGACAATAATATGAATCCTGGAGAGGAGCGTACGTTTGCTTTCGCGTACAAAACTACGGAAAAACAAAAATTGACGTTGGCGGTAAAAGTCACCAAAAACCGATTAGACAAAAAATCAGCGGATTATAATAAATTAACGGATTCTTATCCTCTTGGTATTACGGTGTTTGACGAAAAGTATCCGATTGAAGTGAAGTGAGATTTATAACTCCTTTTTCATCAAAAAGTCATTCTGAACCTCGGTTCCCAAGACAAATACATGTTCTCCAAAACGTTGGAAACCCATTTTTTCGTAAAAGGCAAGGGCTTTGGGATTGTGTTCCCATACACCCAGCCAAATGGTTTCAAAACCCGCATTTTTGCTCCAATCCAAGCAGGCTTGCATGAGTTTTGCGCCGAGTTTTTGCCCGTGGTGGGTGCGGGTTACGTAAATTCGTTCAAGTTCTACCACTTTGTGTCCTTCTAAGCCTTCGGCGGAGTGGTCTTTTACCAGTTTGGCAAAGCCAATCAGTCGCTCATTTTGTTTCATTACGAGATATTGCACCTTTTCGTCCCGTAGTTCCTGCTCTACTTGGGTCAATCCAAAGTGCGAGGCCACGTATTGCTGCATATTTTCAGGGGTATTGAACTGTTCGTAGGTGTCCACAAAAGTTCGTTCCATCAAATCGCGTAGGGTAGGGGCGTCTGATAAGGTAGCGGGAGTGATGTCAAAAACGGATGTTTTGTATTCGTAAAAGATACTGTCTACGGTCATCAATGGAAACTGTGGCGGGAGTGTTTCTTTGGGTAATTGTACAAACCCATTTTTTTCGTAAAAACGCATCGCGGCTTGCAGACGCGGGTTCGTGCCCAAATAAATGGCATTCATATAATGGATGCGGCAATGTGCCAAAAGCGTATTGAGTAGCAGCGAAGCTACGCCCAACTCTTTACCCCGAAAATCGCGGTGAACAAACATTTTGCGCAGCGCCCCCATGCCATTGCCAATGTCTATCAACGCAATTGTACCGATGAGCTGGTTTTCTGAGGTGGTAGCTATCCAAAAATCTCCCGCATTTTGGCAATAAAAATCAGGAATAATGAGCAAATCGGGCTGGTCTTCGAGCGTGATGGGTACGTTAAATTCGTTTTGCTGAATGTCCAAAATCAAGTCAATGATGGGCTGCTGGTAAGTGGGTTGGTACTGCGAAATCTGAATCATTTTCAACGAATAGTTGGGTAAACTTAACTCCTTTACGCTCTGCTACCCGCAAAATAACAAAAGGTGTTTTATAATTAAAAATGCTATTTTTAACTTGACTTATGCTCAATTTGTATAAGTTAGCTACAAATTGATAAGATCAGGATGGATTTACGTCAACTTACGTACTTTTTGGGGGTGGCAGAAGAATTGCATTTCTCGCGAGCCGCCGAAAAATTGTTCATAGTTCAGCCCGCTTTGAGTCGACAGATTCAACAGTTGGAAGAAGAGTTGGGAGTTTTACTTTTTGAACGCGATAAACGCAACGTAAAACTCACGCCCGCCGGCAGTTATTTTCGCGACGAAATCAGCCGTCTACGGCATCAATTGACTTACATTACTGAACAAACAAAACGGATTCACAGCGGTGTGGTGGGGAAAATACGGATGGGGCATCCCGGTTCGGCGCTTTATTCCATTTTGCCCGAAACGCTTGCGATGATGTACGAGCGTTTCCCCGATGTAAATGTTCAATTGACTGAAATCGCGGAAATGGAATTGGTGGAGGCGCTGAAAAACTACGAAATAGACGTTGGTTTTACGCGGGAAATAAGCGTAAGTCAACAATTCTCGACGGACTTGCTGTTTGAAGAGCATTTTGCGTTGGTCGTTCCCACAGACCATTGGCTCAATGAGACTAATTTTCAGGACATTAGCCAGTGCAAAGAGGCTGAATTTATTTTACCTAAAATTGACGGTGACGTTAATTACGGTAAAATTTTACACGGTATTTTTGAAGAAAAAGGGTTTGAACCCAAAGTAGTGTATCATTCCAATTACGGGGCAACGATTTTGCGATTGGTCGAGAAAAAATTGGGACTTTCGGTATTGCCCATTTCGTACCGACACGGGGCTTCGAGTTTGGGCGTACGTTTTCTCAAATTACCTACCCGCACGCAACTTTACCTGATTTGGCGCTCCGACGATGCCAATGCGGTATTGCCGCACATTCGTGAAATAGCGCAGGAAGCAGTGAAGAAATTGGCTTTGGGCGAGTTGTAAAGGATGAGCCGAATAAAAAGGATATATAGGATTGTTTTTTAGCTTTGTGAGACGAAAAAATGCGTTCTTATTCTGATAGAGCGATATTCGGATAGATGGAATATAACCGCCATAAACTTTTAAAAATAGTACATTTATGGCACTAACTGACTTGTTGGATGCCAGTGTAAAAAGACCTGTCTTGCAAAATTGTAATGTAGCCTATTCATTTAAGTGCTAAAGCACAACGGGGCCGCCCGTGCGGTTAATCGTTATTTGTTAACCGTTATCCGTTTAAAATCAACGAATTATATCAAAGCAAGTACCCTAAAACTTTTGCTCTACTACTTAACAAAGGATTAAAAAAGAAACGTAAAGTATGAACAAACAACAACTGGCAGCAAAAATCTGGGAATCTGCCAACCAAATGCGGTCGAAGATTGAGGCAAACGAATACAAAGATTACATTCTCGGTTTTATATTCTACAAATACTTATCTGATAAACAAGTACAGTTTCTAAAAAAAGAAGAGTTTTCGGAAGAAAACATCAAAGCACTTTCGGAGGATGATGCCGAAACCGTGGCCTACATTCAAGAGAACATTGGCTATTTTATTGCCTATAAAGACTTGTTTTCTACTTGGATTTCGATGGGCAAAGACTTCGATGTCTCAAATGTCCGTGATGCTCTTTCGGCTTTTGGGCGTTTGATTAGTTCGGCCCACAAAAAACTCTTTGATGGTATTTTTGATACTTTACAGACGGGCTTGAGCAAACTCGGCGATAGTGCAGGCTCGCAGACCAAGGCGGTGAGTGAGCTGATTCATCTCATTAAAGATATTCCGATGGATGCCAAACAAGATTATGACGTGCTTGGCTTTATCTACGAATACTTGATAAGTATGTTTGCGGCCAATGCGGGCAAAAAAGCGGGTGAATTTTATACACCTTTTGAGGTTTCGTACTTGATGTCAGAGATTATTGCCTACCATCTGAAAGACCGCAAAGAAATCGAAATCTATGACTCAACCAGCGGCTCGGGGTCGTTGCTCATCAATATTGGTAAGAGTGTATCGAAACACATTGAGGGCAAAAACAAAATCAAGTATTACGCTCAGGAATTAAAGAAAAACACCTACGACCTCACTCGCATGAATTTGGTCATGCGGGGCATTAATCCTGATAATATTTTTACTCGCAATGGCGATACTTTGGAGGATGATTGGCCGTATTTCGACGAAAAAGACCCTATCAAGACCTACAATGCCTTGTATGTCGATGCCGTAGTTTCTAATCCGCCCTACTCGCAGCAATGGGATTCGAGCCATAAAGAAGCCGACGCTCGTTATGCTCGCTTTGGGCTTGCTCCCAAAACCAAAGCCGATTACGCTTTCTTGTTGCATGATTTATACCACATCAAGCCCGACGGTATCATGATGATTGTGCTGCCGCACGGTGTGCTGTTTCGTGGTGGCGAAGAAGGCAAAATTCGAGAAAAACTCATCGAAAACAATCATATTGATGCCATCATTGGGCTACCCGCCAATATTTTCTTTGGGACGGGTATTCCGACGACGATTATTGTGCTGAAACAAAAACGCCCCAATACTGATGTGTTGATTGTGGATGCTTCAAAAGGATTTATCAAGGTCGGAAAAAATAACAAACTGCGGGCTTCGGATATAAAAAGGTGCGTTGATGCGGTCATCAACCGAGAAACGCTTCCGAAATATGCAAAACTCGTCAGCCGTGACGAAATTCGAGAGAACGATTATAACCTCAATATTCCTCGCTACGTTGATTCGTCTTCAACTGCGGAGTCTTGGGATATTTACGCCACGATGTTTGGCGGAATCCCGACCAATGAGATTGACGAACTCAGCAAGTTTTGGCAAGCATTCCCTACGTTGCGAGAGGCTTTATTTACCCAAACATCGAGCCACCATGCCGAACTAAAAACGACCGAAATCAAAAACGCCATTATGCAACACCCTGACATAAAGGCATTTATCGAAAACTTCAATACTTCGTTTGCTGATTTTGATGCGTTTCTGAAAGCCGAATTGCTGACCAACATGATGGCCGTGAATACCTCGAAAGAGGAAGCTGTTTTGAGCCATGCCATTTTTGGACGCATGGCTGCTGTGCCGCTCATTGATAAATACGAGGCTTATCAGCTACTCAACGACGACTGGACGCACATTGCCGTTGATTTGGAGATTATCCAGACCGAGGGCTTTGCCGCTACCCGACAAGTGGACCCCAACATGGTGCTGAAAAAGAAAGATGGCAAAGAACAAGAAGTGCAAGAAGGTTGGCTGGGGCGAATTATGCCTTTTGAATTGGTGCAAAAAACTTACTTGAAAACCGAACTCGACGAGCTGAAAGACATGGAAGACCGTTTGGCTGAAATTACGGCCGAACTGGAAACTTTGCTCGACTCGCTGACGGAAGAAGAAAAAGAAGCCGACACCGTAAACGAAGCCAAAGATGCTTTTGTGGCGGCGGCGGTGGCCAAAGAAGCCAAGCAGTTTTTGGCCGATAAAAAGAAAAGTGGGAAAGATTTTGCCGAAGATGCTTACGAAACGAAAATTTGTACGGTAAACGACCTCTTTGCCGAAGAAAAAACGCTTAAAAAAGACTTTTTCTTGGCTAAAGTTGCCTTACACCTGAAAACCAAAGAAACCATTGAGCAACTGACCGACGAACAAGTGTATGAACTGCTCGAACACAAATGGATAAGCCCTTTGCTGACGGAACTCTACAAACTACCCGACGTGATGACCAACCAACTCACGACCCAAGTGCAGGCATTGGCCGATAAATATGCCACTACCTACGCCAATGTAGTGGCCGAAATACAGGAAACCGAAAGTACCCTAAGTGCATTGATGGACGAACTAAGTGGCAATGAGTTTGATGTACAAGGGCTTAACGAATTTCAAACACTTTTAAAATGATGAAAAATAATAAACCAGAAATTCGTTTTAAAGGATTTAGTGAGGAATGGGTAGAGAAAAAATTAGGGGATGTAGCAAATTTAGAGAATGGTTTTGCGTTCAAAAGTGAATTCTTTAAAGATGAGCCGACTGATGCAATATTGCTCACTCCTGGCAATGTAAATATTGGAGGAGGATTTCAAGAAGGTAAAGGACGTTTTTATGATATGTCTGGTAATTTTCCAAAAAAATTTATTCTGAAACCAGAAGATATATTTGTTACAATGACGGATTTGACTCCAACGGGTCAAACTCTTGGTTTACCCGCAGTTGTTCCAAATGATGGTAATATTTACCTTCATAATCAGCGACTTGGAAAAATGACTGATTTTAAAGGTGATAAGTCTTTTTTGTTTCAGTTATTAAGTTCTGAACAAATTCATAGACAAATTGTCCAAACAGCTTCTGGTACTACTGTAAAACATTCTTCACCCCAAAGGATATTAAACTGCTTAAATTATTTTCCATCAAAAAACGAACAAACCCAAATAGGTAATTTTTTCAAAAACCTCGATAATCTCATTTCGCTACATCAGCGGAAATATGAGAAATTGGGAATTTTAAAAAAAGCGATGCTCGAAAAAATGTTTCCAAAAAACGGTGCGGATGTTCCCGAAATTCGTTTTAAGGGCTTTTCTGGGGCTTGGGAGGAGAAAACTTTGGGAGAGATTTGTGTGATTGGTGATATAGACCATAGAATGCCAGAATCTGTCACAGATGGAATCCCATACATTATGACAGGAAGCTTTACGGGAATTAATGATATTGATTTCAAGGATTCTAAGTTAATATCAACAGAAGATTATGAACAATTAGCAAAAAAAATCAAACCCGAAATGGGTGATATTTTATTCGCACGATATGCGTCCGTTGGAGCAGTAAGGTATGTAGAAACACAAATGAAATTTTTAGTGTCATACTCGTGTGCAATATTAAAGAACAACAGCACCTTTAATAGTAAATACTTATTTTATTACTTGCAATCAAAAGAAACACAGCGTCAAATCGAATTAGAAATTAACACTGGCTCTCAACGAAATATCGGTATAGACTCATTGAAAAAACTTAATATTTTTATACCACAAGACACAGAACAAGCCAAAATAGGCAATTATTTCAAAAATCTTGATAATCTCCTCACATTACATCGTGGAGAATTAGAGAAGCTGCAACACCTTAAAAAGGCTTTGTTGGAGAAGATGTTTGTGTGAGGGACTAAACCTTATAGGTTTCAAAAACCTATAAGGTTTGATATTAAGGTTAAAATATTTCATTTTCTTTTTTTTATACCC
>NZ_JAIXST010000191.1 GCF_027484545.1 Runella sp.
AAAGGTTGGGGCGTAAATTTTAACCGCAATGGACGCAATAGAATCGCTGAGGGCGCAATGTGTTGATTAAACAATAAAATTAAACCAAATGATTTTTCCAAAACTTCAATTCTTCTTCAATAAAATGAGTAACAAGGTCAAAATACATTTTTTCGATGGTATCGGGGTTAAGTCCTTCTTCGACGGCCCATTCTCTTCTTTGCAAAAGCATTGCCTTAAATCGCTCGGGGGCTTTTACGCTCGTTTCGGAGGTTTTAAATTTGGAAGCCGCCTTCACGTACTCAAACCGCTGACCTATTAATTGAATAATTTGCCGGTCAATTTCGTCAATCTCCGTGCGAATATCCGACATATTTTCACATTCGACAGGGGATTTCATATTGCTTGTTTCTAATTTTTTAGACCAAGTTATTACATTTTTTACGCAAAATAATGAGTATAATCAGTTTTTCTAAACATCTACTCCCAAAACAGCGTTTCTTATTCATAAAATAACCCAACTTCATTTTGAGAATAATCATCATTGGCGCAGGTATGACAGGGCTTTCGGCAGCTCGAATATTAACTCAACAAGGACACGACGTAATTGTTTTGGACAAAGGCCGAGGCGTAGGCGGTCGTATGTCAACCCGAACTATTGAACAAGCCAAGGCCGATCACGGAGCTCAATATTTTTCCGTTAAATCTCCTGAATTTAAGGCACTTATCGAAGAGTTGGTTTCAAACAACGTTGCTAAAGAATGGCAATTGGCGCAACGGGAAAACATTCGTTACATCGGTACTAAGGGAATGAATTCCATTCCTAAAAAATTGGCCGAAAGTCTGAATGTGAAGTTAAATGAAAAGGTAGTAACCATAACCGGCAATACCCTCAAAACAGAATCAGGCAACAGTT
Organism: Runella sp.; assembly: GCF_027484545.1. Taxonomy (GTDB): domain Bacteria; phylum Bacteroidota; class Bacteroidia; order Cytophagales; family Spirosomataceae; genus Runella. Next base: position 896 of record NZ_JAIXST010000191.1, read on the forward strand.
ACGACTTTAATAATCTGATTATTACCATTCCGATTCCACAAGTGATTGAACTTTTACAGAATTCAAACATAACTCCAACAGAAAATGACCAAGCCGTGCTCAACAGTATCAAATACGACCCCTGCATTGCTGTGATGGCTGTTTTAAAACAACCCACCGGTTTTCCAAGCGGAGGAATTATTTTAGAGAATCAACCCGTAGCATGGATTGCCGATAACTTTCAAAAAGGAATTACCCCTTTCCCAACAGTTACCCTCCATGCTTCAGCGGACTACAGCAGAAATCGTTTGGAAGATGATTTACAAGTTGTTTCAAAAGAAATGTTAACGTCTGTCAATCAATACATTCCTACTGACATTATACTTACCTCACAAGTTCATCGTTGGCGGTACAGTCTTGCCCGCAAGCGTCATGAATCTGCTTTTTATCAACTTGAAAATAGGCTTATTTTTCTGGCAGGCGATGGTTTTGGAATTGGAAATGTCGAAGGAGCTTTTCTGTCGGGGTACGAGGCTGCAACGGCTATTTCATAAAAAAAGAGCTGTGTTTCCACAGCCCTCTTTCACTTCAATTTATGGCTATTAGACTACGTTAACTACTTCAATTTTACGTCAACAATGTAATGTGTGAATGATGTAACTTTTTCCTAAAGTTGTGTAATACTAATGAGTGTAAAGGTATATAGTTTTGCATACCTTTAACGAGTTATTTTTCAACTTTAAAATAGTGTTATATAAGATGGGTATTACCTATTATATGCTTCAAATTGACCCTTTTTTACTTTTTATTCTAATCCTTTCTTTTGGGGGAATTTTTGCAGGATTAGGCACTTTTCTTTTTCGCAGATACATAAAGGTAAAAGTCCTCAAGTCTCACAACGAAGTAACGGGTTTTCTATTCACGGCTATTACAAGTTTCTATGCTTTACTTCTTGGGTTTGTAGTATTTGTAGTTTGGGGGCAACTAAATGACCTACAGGGCAATGTAAGCCAGGAAGGCAGCTCGGCATTTGGATTATACCGAGATATAAAATTTTATCCTGATACAACAGAATCAAAACAGTTGATGAAAGTTTATCTTGACTTTGTATTTGATGTTATAGATGATGAATTTCCAAACATGGCACGTATGCAGGCAAGCCAAAAAACTTTGGAATCGTTTAATCAAGTATTTTACAAAATGGAACGCATCAATCCCAAAAACCAATTTCAACTTCAGTTAGTAACGGAAATGTTTCATCATTTGAATGAATTGGCAACCTATCGCGGATTACGAACAGCTACTGTAGAAATGGAAATTCCCAGTCCTATTTGGTGGCCGATGATGTTAGGAGCCATCATAACAATTGTTTGTGCAATGCTCTTAGATATTGAAAATTCGCACATCCACATCGGATTAAACGCCTTATTTGGTATTTTCATAGGCATGTTTTTCTTTATTATTATTGAACTTGACCATCCTTTTACGGGTAGCCTGAGCATTCAGCCGGATTCGTATATGCAGATATTTAATATGGAAGAGTGGGCCAATAAGCCATCTGTTAAAAATAAATAGGTCTGTTATAAAACTTAAATAATCAACTCAAGGTGAACAATAAATTAAATTTACTTCCCATAATTACAACAGCAAGTCTATCAATACTGATTTTGGTGGCTTGTGAATCAAATAAACAAAATAAAAATGTGGTTTTTGAACGTGTCAAAGAAGGAAGAATGTCATCTTCTGACAGCATTCCTTCGAATAATGAAATTGCCCTGAAACCCAAAAAAATAAAACTCATAAAGAGAAATAAAAAGCCCGTAACGAAAATCAAAATTCAGGACGAATGGTCTCAATTTAAAATAGAAATGAACAAAAAAATAGTAGAAAATGAGATTAAAATTCAAGAAATAAAAGACACTCCTGATGTTAATTCAAAATTAAGCAGAAAGGCAAAACGCGCAGAAAAGAGTAATAATAAATTAAGAGAGAAAATGGCAGAATTTAATGAAGAAGGAATAGAAAAGAGGAAAGAGTTTATAGCCAAAATGAATCAAAGTGCAGGCAATATTGAGAATGACCTAAAAGACATGATTGTAAAGAAATAAGTGAAAAAGAGCTGTGTTTCCACAGCCCTCTTTCACTTCAATTTATGGCTATCAGACTACGTTAAATACTTCAATTTTACGACTTCTTTCTCGTTCAGGAAACGCCATTTGCCGCGTGGAACTTCTTTTTTAGTCAATCCTGCGTAAACAGTGCGGTCGAGTTTAAGAACTTCATAACCCAGACTTTCAAAGATACGACGTACGATGCGGTTGCGGCCGCTGTGGATTTCGATACCTACCACCATCGCGTCGGGAGTCACGAGCGCTAAGTCGTCAGGTTTGATAAACCCGTCTTCCAGCTCCATTCCTTCCTTGATTTTCTCAAAATCTTCGGTCTTAATGGGTTTATCTATTTCAACTTGATAAATTTTGTGAACTTCATTGGAGGGGTGCATTAGTTTCTCGGCCAATTCACCATCATTTGTCAATAACAAAAGCCCCGTAGTATTGCGGTCTAATCGTCCTACCGGATAAACTCGTTCTTTACAAGCCCCGGCAATCAGTTCCATCACGGTATGACGTCCTTCCGGATCATCAGTCGTAGTGATGTAATCTTTGGGTTTGTTCACAAGGATATACACCATTTTTTCGGGGTTCAGTACGCGGTTTCCGTATTTTACCACTTCACCCGGATTTACTCTGTACCCTAACTCACTCACTACTTGGCTATTCACCGTAATTTGACCTGTTTCGATGAGTTCGTCTGCTTCACGACGTGAACACAATCCCGCGTTGGCGATGTACTTATTCAAACGAATTCGTTCATCGTACGGTTTTACGGGCTCGTTTTTTGCTTTTTTTGTATAGCGTTCTTCCGCTTGGCGCAAATCGTAGCGAGGAGCTTCTTTTAAATCACCTACGCGACGGCGTTCTCCATCTTCTGCACGGTTGCGTTTTTCATCCGATTGCTCTGCATTGCGCGGGCGTTTGTCACCGTCAAAAGGCTTGTTATACGTAGGTGGCCCGCTGCGCTCTTCGCGTCTTTCGAAAGGTTTGTCGAAATTCCGTTTTTCACGGTCGAATGGCTTGTTAAAAGCCGGACGGTCACCACGCTCTTCACGTTTTTCAAAGGGCTTATCAAAACTGCGTTTTTCACCATAAGGCTTATCATACGGCTTTTTGAAAGCAGGTTTGTCATCACCACGGTCGGGACGGTCACTGCGCTCTTCGCGTCTTTCATAAGGTTTGTCCAAACTGCGTTTTTCACGGTCGAATGGCTTGGTAAAAGCCGGACGTTCTCCACGCTCTTCGCGTTTTTCAAACGGCTTATCAAAACTGCGTTTTTCGCCATAAGGCTTATCATACGGCTTTTTGAAAGCGGGTTTATCACCACGATCCGGGCGGTCACCGCGTTTTTCAAACGGTTTATCAAAACTCTTTTCGCCGCGTGGCTTAAATTCTGATCTCTTTTCGAAGGGTTTATAGTACGATTTTTTGAAGGCGGGCTTATCACCCGGACGATCGCCGCGTTTCTCAAAAGAGCGACGTTTTTCGAAGTCAAAAGGCTTATCAACGCTTTTCTCTATACGTGCTCTGGGCTTTCTTTTGTCCGAGGCTCTGTGCACTTTTTTGTCGGATTCATTAGACACTTTCTCGGAAGTTTTCTCTATTTCCGGTTTTTTGTACTTACTGTAAAAAGGCTCGTTGCCCGAGTTTTTATTATCTTTTTTCATTGGGCTTGCAGTATCACTACTGTAAATATTGAATTAGTTAAATGATAATTTGGCAAAACACAAAAATCACCAAATCGCCTGATAATCAGGACTACAAAGGTACGAAATTTTAAAGTAAGATGATTTTTTAAATAAATATATCTCAAAAAAATGATTTTGGTCGTTTAATCAACACTCCATCCAACCTATTAACTATTTTTGCCGTGATAGTAGATCGTATACCCCTCAAACCCCTTTGGGCACCTTCGCGTGCTTTTGTGGAACAGTCCAACCTAAAAAAGTTTCAAAATTGGTTGTTTGTCAAAAAAGGACTCTATTTCCGAGACTACCACGACCTGTGGGATTGGTCGGTGACCGATTTGGAAGATTTCTGGGAAAGCATTTGGCAATTCAACGATGTCAAATCCCACAGCATGTATTGGGATGTGTTGGTTAATTCAAAAAAAGACTTTACTGCTATCCAATGGTTTAGGGGGGCAAGTATCAGCTACGCCGAGCACATTTTTCGTCATAAAAATGCCAACCGACCTGCTTTATTATACCAATCGGAGCGGGAACCCTTGCGCGAGTTTTCCTGGCGTGAGCTGGAAAAACAAGTCACGGCAGTTGCCGCTTATCTGCGACTTTCGGGAGTAAATGCAGGCGATAGAGTTGCGGCAGTGTTGCCCAATTGCCCGCAAGCTGTGGTGGCGTTTTTGGCGACTAATTCCATTGGTGCGGTTTGGTCGATTTGTTCGCCTAAAATGAATACCACCGACATTTTGGATAGATTCCACCCAATTGAACCCAAAATTTTATTTGTAGCGGATGGATATTTTCAAAATGGCAAATCGTTTGACAAATCGGCGGCCATGAAAGACCTAATGGGTAAATTACCAACGCTGAAAAAGACCATTTTACTTCCTTACCTCAGTCCAACTGCGCAAATTACCAGAACAGAAACTTGGTCAGAAGTGGTAACAACTCCCGCTCATACACTTGAATTTACGCCCGTACTTTTTGAGCATCCGTTGTGGATTTTGTATAGTTCAGAAGCGAATGGGAAATCAAAAGCCATTACGCACAGCGTGGGCGGATGCCTGCTCGAACACCTCAAAATTTTTGCGCTGCACCAAAACGTAAAACCCGGGGATCGTTTCTTTTGGCATTCTAACACGGGGACACTCCCCTGGAATTTTTCAATAGCAGCAATGCTTTCAGGAGCCACCCCATTATTGTACGAAGGAGCCGTAAACTACCCCAACCTAAACATTCTTTGGGAATTGACCGAAAAAGCAAAAATCAATCATTTTGGGGGGAATACGGCCTATTTTACGGCTTGTAAGGGAGAAAATTTGAACCTACAAGGCTATCGTTTCAATCAATTGCAAAGTATCAGTTCGACCGATGCGACTTTATCGCCCGAAGTTTTTGAATGGATCTATCAGAAGGTAAAAAAAGACGTTTGGTTGATTTCGCTCAATAGTAACGTCGAAATAGGCAGCAGTTTTGTGGGAGGCTGCCCTACATTGCCCGTTTATTCGGGCGAAACACAATGCCGTTTGTTAGGCTATAAATTGGAAGCGTACGACAAAAAAAGCGCCACTGCCAGCAAAGAACTGGGAGAAGTACTCCTCTCCCAGCCCATGCCTTCTATGCCGCTATCTCATTTTAAATCTTAATCTACCCAGTCAGCGATATACAGGTTTGTGTCACGCGAACCAGGAGCATTATTACGGTTAGAGCTGAAAATCAGCTTTTTGCCGTCGTGCGAAAACATCGGAAAGGCGTTAAAAATACTGTTGTTGGTGACGCGCTCTATGCCCGTTCCGTCCAGATTAACCATATACAATTGAAAATCATAGCCGCGCTGCGAATGATGATTGGAAGAGAAAATGATTTTATCGCCTTTGGGGGTAAAATAAGGTGCCCAGTTGGCTTTGCCCAATTTGGTCACTTGCTTTAAATCCGAGCCATCTACGTTGCACGTATAGATTTCCATGTCGGTAGGAGCAACCAATCCCATAGAAAGCAGTTTTTTGTACTCAATCACCTCTTCCTCAATTTTAGGACGTGAGGCGCGGAAGACCAGTTTCTTGCCATCGGGAGAGAAGAAGGCACCGCCGTCGTAGCCCAATTGGTTGGTGATACGTTTTACATTTTTCCCGTCAATGTCCATCACGTACAAATCAAGGTCACCATCGCGAGTGGACGTAAACACGATTTTGTCGCCTTTGGGAGAGATGGTCGCTTCGGCGTCGTAGCCTTTTTCGGTGGTCAATTGCTTGACTAATTTCCCTTTTAAGTCCGACACAAAAATATCGTAGGTGTCATATACCGCCCAGAGGTATTTGTTCAAATAAGGTTTTATCGGCGGCGGACACGAATCGTTGGCCAAGTGCGTACTTCCAAAAAGAATTTGCTTGTCGCCCGGCATAAAAAACGAACAGGTCGTGCGGCCTTTGCCCGTACTAATAAAAGAGGGACGCTCATCCGGATTGCTCAATCCCTTGTTGACATCCAAATAAAAAATCTGGTCGCACTGCAATCCCCATTTAGGATTGTTGGATTGAAAGCTGACGTATTTGTCATTGAAACTAAAATACGCTTCGGCATTGTCACCGCCAAAAGTAAGCTGTTTTACGTTTTTGAGGTGTTTCTCTTCGTTGTTTTGTGCCGGTAGTGTGGTTGAGATTGCCACAAAGAAAATAAGCAGGAGATTGATTTTCATGTTTCGATGAATGATGATTTTGGGGCACAAATATACGCCAAAATATCTCCCGGCTGACAATCTAAGGCGGCACAAATCGCTTCTAAGGTGTCAAATCGAACCCCTTTGGCCTTTCCAGTTTTCAAAATAGACAAGTTGACGTTGGTGACTCCCACCTTTTGGGCCAGTTCGTTGAGCGACATTTTTCGCTTGGCCATCATTACATCTAAGTTTACGATAATGGGCATAATTTAGATAAATGATTCGTTTTCAGATTTGACAGCAATGGCTTTTTGGATAAAGCTTGAAAGAATGAAAGTCAGCAAAGCCAGAAATAGCGAAAGTGGAGACTCAAAAACAAAATCGGTGAAAAACTGGCTCATCAGAGGGCTTGCTTGAGGAAACGTATTGCCATCCGTAAAGTTCTTAAAACTCTCGGCTAAAGAATTGAAAACTGCTACGGCAATACATACAAAGCCAATAAGCCGAACATAGTAAACACTTTTCTGGTCAAAAAGACCACTTTTTTGGTAGTTTTTCAGCAAAATAAATAGTATTCCACCAATGAAGGCTAAACAGCAAAAAGACAGAAATTTTAGCAAGTACATCAATGAAACGTTGGGATAGTAGAGGCGTGTGACATAGTCGTAAGCACGAAAACCTGTTAAAACAAGGCCAAATGATACCCACAATAGAATAACCCAAAAGAGAAATTGTTGCTTTTTCATGTTCGTAAGTGTTTAAGTTTGGGTCAAATGCAGAGGTTATTTAAAATAAAACAAATAAAATTTAATATTTTATTTTAAATAACAAAATTTATCAACAAAATTCTATTTCTTGCTTTATGCATCTTCCATTATTTTTAAATAGCCTTGATACGTGACACGTAACATGTTACATTTGTGTTACGATTATCAGCTACCGGCACAAAGGGTTAGAACTTTACGCCACCAAAGGCGACCGTTCCAAGTTGCAACAAAACCACGTGGCTAAAATAAGGTTGATTTTAACCCGTTTGGATGCGGCAACGGCACCTGAGCAGATGAACCAAGTAGGGTATGATTTTCACGCCCTCAAAGGCGATTTAAAAGGGTTTTACGCTGTGAAGATATCAGGAAATTGGCGCATTATCTTTCGGTTTAAAGGCGAAAACGTCACCGATGTAGATTACTTAGACTATCATTAAAGGAGCAAAACTATGGCACTATTTGACCCCGCCCACCCAGGCGAATTGATCCGCGAAACCATTGTGGGATTACGCGAAGAAACAGGACAAAAATTAACCGTTGCCGAAATCGCCGAAGGTTTGGGAACGACCCGTAAAACCTTGTCATCTATTATCAATGGCAAGCAGAGTGTAACGCCAGAGATGGCTATTCGTTTAGGTACAGCTTTCCCCAATACCACGGCAGAATTTTGGCTAAAGGTGCAGGCGAACTACGATCTTTCCAAAGCCAAGTTAAAAGTGGACACGACCCACATACGAGTATTTTGGCAGCCAACAGGCCATAATCTTCAACCTGCATAGGGATTAGAAAATGCTAAAGTGTAATTTTTCGCCCGTTTGAACAGGGGAAATTTTACGGGAGAATTATATCAACGAGCATAATTTGACCATTATGGAAATAGTTGAGGGCTTGGGCGTTACCTGCGCCAATTTATGGACTACAGTCAATGGACGGGCAGGGATAAGCTCCGAAATGGCCGTGAAGTTGACCGAGGCATTTGGTAATACCCCGGAACTTGCAGAAGAACTACGAACTTTGGTACGCCGATTGGTATATGCTGCAACTTCTCAATAAACAGGCACTACTAAACTTCATAAAGGTCGAATTGGAACAGTTATAATGCGGGATAAGTGGAGTGCTGTATTCTAATTTTACAACAGCTGGTATGGGAAATGCGATGCAATCACTCCGCTTACAGATTCGCGTTGCAAACGCGAATCCGTAAGCTATTTAAAATAAAATAAATTTAATGTTTTATTTTAAATAATTTAATTTTATCGACAAATTGCTATTTCTTGCTTAATGTCTCCTCCAATACTTTTATCAAACCCTTTCCATCGTTTTCGCTGGGTGCTGGAGGTTGGATGGCATGAAAATTTCCATCACGGCCAATAATGAAAGAAGACGGAATACAGCCTGAGTCATACTTATTTGCGACGCATTCTTTCGCTTTTATGTCATCGCGCAAATGTGTGCCACTGATTTGGTATTTCGCAATAGCTTTGCGCCAATCGTTCTCTTTCTCATCCAATGAAATGTAGAGAAACACCAAATCGCTTTGGTCTTTGAAGTGTGCTTTGATTTTCTTTACCGATTTCATTTCGGCAATGCAAGGGCCGCACCAACTTGCCCAAAAGTCCAGATAAACCACTTTCCCTTTAAAATCAGCCAATTGCACCGTTCGTCCTGCGGTATCTTGGAGAGTAAAAGGCAAAGCGGGTTTTCCAACGGCAAAGATTTCTTTTTCAGTGAGCTTTTCTTTAAGTAGTGGTAAAAAACGGCTGTTAGGATACTCTTTTTCAAAACTTTTTACCTTACTGACTGCTTCATCATTAAAACCTTTGAAATTAATTTCCTCTTTTAGATGCTCTGCACTTAAAACCTCGACGAAAGCTGGGTGAAATAAAGATTTGTGGGCTTGAAAGTAATCTTCCAAGTGTTCCACAATATCATGGTTTTTGTCGGGATAAGCCAATGCGGTCATGTACAAAACACTACTCGGGTATTGCTCCGATTTGGCAGTTATTTCGTTCTGAGGCGGGTTTATTTCAATTACTTTTTGGCGATACAAAGCAGGGATAAGCTTCGCATCAAGAGGTACTTTTAATTTTTGTGACCTTTGATAGGCATCATATATTATTTTTCGGTTTATGGTAGATTTTATATCTGCCTGAGAAAGCGTATGAAAAACTGGACTGGTTTTATGTTTGTATTTCTCTAAAACTTTAAATTTCAACTGCTCAACCTCTGTCAATCTTTTAAAAAACAACGTCGGAGAACCTATTTTTTGGGAAGAAAGGTTTTTCCAATCCGATTTGATGACTGTTTCTAAGAAATCTTCTTTGTAATACTCAAGTTTTGGAGCGGCGTTTCCTTTAAAAATGACCGTATTCCAGAAGTCTTTTGCCTCAAAATTCATAGAAATAGTATCATTAGGCTCAAGAATAAAAATAAGTTCCTCTTCTTTCTTTTCATCAAAGAGACAATACAGGTAGGCAATGTCATTGAGCGTAGTTTTGACCTCAAACTCATCGTTTTCATCCAATAGCAGCTCATTGCTTTGGCTTTTTTCGGCAAAGGGATAAATTAAAATGCTGATGTTTTTGGAACTGGGATTGGTGATTTTTCCCTTGATAATCACATTTTGGCTAAAACCAGTCAAATGGAATTCCAAGAGCAGCAGAACGATAATGATAACGTTTTTCATGATTTTGGAAGGTTTACGGTATGATGAAATTGCGAAAGGTAGGTGCATTGCTGATTGTAAATATATAAAAGAAAATTATACAACAAATCATTATTGGCATTTTTTATAAACGCCTTTCAACCACTCTATCCTTTTTGCAAAAAAATGGGAGAATGTTTATCATTGCGATAACAACACTTTTCCTCATCAAGGAGACAGTTATGATTTTTCAACTGTCTTCCACAAGCTTTTGATACTCCAAGTTTTGTCAACAAGTGAGGGCTTCTACTAAAGATTCGTCACAGTTTTCGGGCCGAAAGGACTTGGATGGCCGAACCCTCAGCCAACAGCACCGAATCGGGTATTTGGTTACTTAAAAAACCAAAAACGTCGCCGTACAGCGCTGCAAAGTCCACCTCAATGTCATAACTATTGACGGGATAAACTTGCCAACGGGGATGCTCTACCCCGTATTCCGAAGTCACGGAGGGACTGAAAGCGGTGTATCCCCAATAATGTTCGGTAATAAATTCTTCTTGACTACCCACGGGCATATCAACGACTTGAGGCTCGGCTACTACCTCAAAATGATTCCAGTTGCGGTGTTTCCATTCGTATTTTACGGCGAGTTGGTCGTGGCCCTGTTGCCAGTTGTACCGCATCGGCATGGTTACGTAGGGTTCGTGGTAAATGAGGTTGGCAAGCCAACTAACCGCAAATTTTGGTACTATCTCTTTGATAAAAGTAGTGCCTCGTTTCCAGTTTCCTTGCTCGTCGCGGTAGCGAACATAAAACCGCAAGTTTACTTCCTCAAAGGAGGTATGAAAAGGAACAGGAATGCCCTTTAATCGCACATTATCAAACAAAAAGCCCACCAAGCTCACGTAGCATTGGCCGTTCCACAGGTCTAACTCGGTGTGCTTGGGTACGTATTGTTTCAACAATTCCGGCGGTACGGCGTAATTGGCCATTGCCAGTTTGCGCCATTCGGCAGTAAGGAAGGATGCGAGCATGGATTTTGGGTATTTTACGCAAATTACCAAAGTTTCTTTGTTATTTTGACTTTTAAAATGAGACTTGAAAATGATATACTTTTGGATTTTGAGCGCAAAATAGCGAAGTAAAACAGAAGCAATACGAGTGTAGTCTTGGTAGGGTTTTGATAAGATGCAAGCGTTTAGGGTATGAGTTTAGAGAACATCGTTACAGAATTAAATAAAAAATGGAGCCAAGCTAAGGAAGTAGGCTTGACAGAGATTGAAAAGAATTTCATCAAACAGTATGAACCCAAAAACCACTTTATTGTTTACGGCACGCTTGCGCCCAATCGCCCAAATCATTCTAAAATCGAACATATAAAAGGAGTATGGCATACGGGCATTGTAAAAGGCAAATTAGATAGTAAGGGTTGGGGAGCGCTTTTGGGCTACAATGGATTCAAACACTGTCCTCTCGAAGAGCAAGAGGCAATAAAAGCTTATGTCCTTTTTTCAAATGAATTAAGTGCCAATTGGCCGTTTTTAGATGCTTTTGAGGGGAGCGAGTACCGACGCGTATTGGCAAAGTTCGAGTTAGATAACGGCGATGTCGGTGTAGGTTACATCTATGCTCTAAATGAAGAGTAATGACGATGAAGCATAAGCTGTAAATGATACGGGAGTTGCTGAAATTCTTCACATTGCTCCTTAGGCTCTTCGCTATTATGGAATTTAAAATCCAGAAGTTTTATAATTTTAAATTTTAACCCCAAAATACTGATGAGCAAAAGCACCAAAAAGTACTTTATCCCCCCAAAACATACAGAAAGCCGTCGAAAATCCTACTTTTGCGTATTCAATCAAAATTATTAGACAAATGTTACAAGCCATTCCTTTCGACCAAACTGCGGCTTACCGTAAGCTCAAAACCCATCATAAAAGCATCAGTAAAAAGCACTTAAAAGAACTTTTTGCCGAAGACCCCAACCGTTTCAAGAAATTTTCGTTGCGCTTGGGCGACATAGTGGTTGATTATTCCAAAAACCGTATCAATGGCCGTACATTGGCTTATTTGTGCGATTTAGCGCGGGAGTGTCAGTTGAGCGACGCCATCGAAAAGATGTTTACGGGCGATAAAATCAACGCTACCGAAAATCGTTCGGTGTTGCACGTTGCTCTGCGTAACCGTTCTAATACGCCTATTTTGGTGGACGGCAAAGACGTAATGCCCGATGTAAACGAAGTGTTGGAGAAAATGAAAGGCTTTTCGGAAAAAGTACGCGGGGGAGAATGGAAAGGCTATTCGGGCAAAAAAATCACGGATTTGGTCAATATCGGCATCGGTGGCTCTGATTTAGGCCCCGTGATGGTGACGGAAGCGTTGAAATCGTACGGCAAAAAAGGTCTGAATGTGCATTTTGTATCCAATGTAGACGGAACGCATATTGCCGAAACACTGTCGGGCTTGAATCCTGAAACGACTTTGTTTATGATTGCCTCTAAGACGTTTACGACCCAAGAAACGATGGCCAATGCCCACTCGGCGCGTCGTTGGTTTTTGGAAACAGCCAAAGAAAGCAGCCACGTAGCGAAGCACTTTGTGGCGATTTCGACCAACCGCACCGAAGTAGAAAAATTTGGCATTGACCCCGAAAATATGTTTGGTTTTTGGGATTGGGTTGGAGGTCGTTATTCGTTGTGGTCGGCTATTGGGCTTTCCATTTCTTGCTACATTGGTTTCCAAAACTTTGAGCAACTCCTCGCGGGGGCACACGACATGGATAACCATTTTCGTTCGGCACATTTCGAGAAAAATATTCCTGTGGTATTGGCTTTGTTGGGCGTTTGGTACAACAATTTTTTTGGGGCTGCTACGCAGGCTATCTTGCCTTACGACCAATACATGCACCGTTTTGCGGCCTATTTCCAACAGGGAGACATGGAGTCGAACGGAAAATACGTGAGTCGGAACGGCGAAAAAGTAAACTACGAAACTGGCCCTATCATTTGGGGAGAACCGGGCACCAACGGCCAACACGCTTTCTATCAGTTGATTCACCAAGGCACCAAATTGATTCCTGCCGATTTTATCGCGCCTGCTTTGAGCCACAATCCGATTGGAGAACACCACAAAATGTTATTATCTAATTTCTTTGCCCAAACCGAGGCATTGATGAACGGCAAGACCTACGAGGAAGCCGCCGCAGAACTCGAAAAAGCAGGAAAATCTGCCGAAGAAGTCGCGTTTTTGGCCCCTTTTAAAGTATTTGAAGGAAATCGCCCGACCAATTCAATTTTGGCAAAAAAGATTACACCACGGGTTTTGGGAAGTCTGTTGGCGATGTACGAACACAAAATCTTTGTACAGGGCGTGATTTGGAACATCTTCAGTTTTGACCAATGGGGTGTGGAATTGGGCAAACAACTCGCCAACCAAATCTATCCCGAACTCCAAAACGACTGGCCCATCGACGCACACGACAGCAGCACCAATGGGTTAATTAACCAGTACAAACGTTGGAGATAGTATAACAAAAGGCAAGGGGCAAAGGACAAGAAGCAAAGGGCAAGGGACAACCTGGTTCTTGCCTCTTGCCTTTTTAAAATTGCCTCTTTAAAAATTTGCCTCTTTAAAAATGCCCATCCGCATCGACTTTTTTGCGATTCTCATTCTGCTTGGCGTCATTCAGGGCATCTTACTGGGAGGGCTTTTTTTAACGGGCGAGCGCGCCAAGCTCATTTCCAATCGCGTTATGGGTTGGTTAATACTGGCATTTTCGGCGGCTATTTTGGAAGTATTTTTGTGTTACTCCAACTATCAATTTCAACTGCTGTAGACGAACAATTTTGCCGAGCCTACTAATTTCCTGCTTGGGGTACTACCCTATTTCTTTGTTTTTTCCCGCTTACACGGGCACTTGCCTAAAGGTTGGCGGTGGCATTTGCTTCCGTTTGCTTTTTGGTGTGTTTACTCGGTATTTTGGCAATACCAATCGTTGGATTATAAATACAATTCCTACATTGATGCCTGGCACCCAGAACTTCCCTACCGCGACATCACGTTTTGGCTACCCGAAGATCCGTTGGGGCTGCGCGACCATATCAACGACCTGACGATGGTTAGCATCTTTGTCTAAGCAACTCTTTGCCTTCGAGAAGTATATCGGGCATTTCAACGAGAAAAACAGCCTTTTTTTACCATAAAAAACCTTCCACCACTCACCCAACTACGTAATCACACACTGTTTATCTGCCTTTTTCCCATTGTTTTTTTAATCGTCAAACTGATTTTTGAAGACAATTTGGGAGATTATTGGCTCGGAAGTCTGGTGACGTTCACTATCTACATAACGAGTTTTTTGGTTATGAATCATTCTATTTTGTTTAAAGCTAGCCCGCCAGAAAACAAGAAGAAATACGAAAAATCAGCACTTTCGGAGGACTATGGAGATCTCATTTTGCAGAAACTTCAGACCTATCTTGCCAAACAAAAACCGTATTTGGAAAACGATTTGACATTACCCAAATTAGCACAACGACTGTCGGTATCGCCGCATCATCTTTCTCAAGTACTCAATGACCGCCTCAATCAAAGTTTTTTTGATTGGCTGGCAACGTATCGTGTCGAAGAAGCAAAGAAACTACTTGTGGATACTGCGCTTTCCCACCTCAAAATTGACGAAATAGCCGAACGCGTAGGTTATAATTCCACCTCGGCCTTTCATACTGCCTTTAAGCGGATTACGGGAAAGACACCGGCTCAGTTTCGGGTTATCAGCTAATCATTCGTTTGAATATCCTCAAAAACGATAGCCCACATTTATTCCTGCGTTGAGTACTGTTTCACCACTTGCATAGCTTTGAAAAGAAGCTCTTCCTCCTACCAGCCAATGCCCCGTAAAATGCAATTCTGCTTCCAACACTACAGAATAGCCAATTGTCCAATAGTTCAGAGGGCGGGTATAATTGAGAGGCGTAATTACATAATCTGTGTTAGGCGGTAAGGCGGGCAAAGCCCCTTTAAATATGATACCATAACTGTTAGGTTGCGTATCTGACAGAAAACGCAAGGATGGCCCTGCACCGAGACGGATTTTGCTCTTTTCAAAACGCATCGGCGAGATAAAAGGATTGGGATCAACGGAAAAAGAGGCTTTGGTAAAACGCAGATAATCAGAAGATTTGGATCCATATCCGACATATAACGAAGGAGCAAAGGTCAAATAGCGATTCAGGCGACGATTGTATTCATTGTAATAATTGACGCCCGACAAGTCACCCGAACCGAATAAAACATACGTAAGGCCTGCTTTGATACTATTTTGAGGGGAAGTTTGGCAAAAAGCTAACTTACTGACCGCCAATAAACTAAGAAAGAACAGAGTCTTTTTCATTAGAGTTAATTGACAAAAGATGTTATTAAATGTTTCTAAAAATAGTGCGTAGGTTATGAATTCCTGCACATGCTGAAAAGATGGCATCACGTTTTTCTGACTTATGTATGCCAATA
>NZ_JAIXST010000289.1 GCF_027484545.1 Runella sp.
ATGGAGCACAGCAAGTTTTAAATCTGAGAACAAAAAACCTTAGTAATCAATGGGATGAGGTAATTCAATTGGTCAGAATGGCCGCTTAGGAAGCAATCCTGCATACATTCGTACACCCCTTTGCAGAAACGCAGTTGAAGTAATTATTTTAGTGCTCCACGTTTAGTTTGGGGCACTATTCAAACCACTCAAAGAAATCTTTCTTGCCCGTTTCTATCCCGAAATCATCGCAAAATTTTAAAAACTCCTCCCTAAAACTCCTTTTTTGGTGGTGTTCTTTTTGATTTATAATGTATTTGCAAACAGCGTCAAGTTGGGAGCGACTATGCGAGAAAGTACCATATCCGTTTTGCCAATCGAATTTGACCGATGCAAGTTTTTCATTTTTTACAAAATCATTGGAGGCGGTTTTTATCTCCCTTACTAAATCAGAAATAGCCTCTGAAGGTTTTAATCCCACGAAAATATGAATATGGTCGGGCATCCCACCAATTGCTAAAAGTTTGTGCCCACGTTCCTGAACAATTCCTGTTATATATTCATGCAAACGTTCTTCCCAAGAGGGTTGAATTAATGAATTTCGATTTTTAGGAGAGAATACAAGGTGAATGTATAATTGAGAAAAAACGTCTGCCATACTTTGTTAGAATTGAAATTTAGGAGGTTAACGAAGCAATCTACCAATGTTACACTTCTCCGAAGTGGTAGAATTGGCTAATCACTGCTACTACAAAGGTTTTGGCTTCTCCGAAGCTATATCGGCATTGCCAGGCTTCGGAAAAGCTCAAACCTTTGTAGCAAAACCGGTATCACACATCCAAATACACTTCGGAGAAGTGCAACTTGTGTAGAAAAAACTTCAAAAAAATTACTTCGCCGCCTGTTTCGCACCACCCATTGTACGCATGTATCTGACCAAATCCAGTACTTCCTGTTCGGCCAATGAGTCAAACAATCCAACGGGCATCAAGGATGTCGGCATCACTTCGCGCGACTGGATCGCCGATTTGTTGACCACAACTGCGTCCTGACCCACTACGCGCATCGTCAATTGACGTTCATTTTCTGAAACCACATTTCCCGAATACGTTCGTCCATCACGGGTAGTTACAACTACTAATTTATAATCTTCCTGAATTTCTCCGCTGGGATTCAGAACATTAAATAACAAGTAATCCAGATTGGCGCGGTTGGAGCCTGTCAAATCTGGGCCAATGTTTCCGCCTTTACCGTACATTTTATGACAACTTCCGCAGGTACGTTGAAACACTAACTCACCTTTGGTTGCACTGGCGGTTGCTACTGCTTTTTCGGTAATCATTCGTTGGTATTTTGAATACGATTTTTCCAACGACGGTTCCTGCTCAATCAGTCCCCAGACTTCGATAAAACCACTGCCTACGACTCGCAACAATTGCCGAGCGGCGTAGGGCGGCACATCGCGCTTGGGAATGGTCTGATTTTTCAACGCTTGAGTTAATTGCCAGCCGTACTTAGGTCGCGATGAAAGCGTTTGAATCGCCTGTTGTTTTTCAGCGGCATTAAGGTCTTTGTATTTCACAATCAACAATTTAGCCAACGGCTCATTGTCATAATCGGCAATGGCCCGAATAGCATCTAAACGCAGTTTAGGCTCGTTTAACAGATTTGGAATTTCCTCTACCAGTTCTGCACGCTTACGAGTTGCAATTGCCTGTAATGCCTGCTGACGTTGTGCTAAAGGTGCATTTTTGTTTTTCAGAGTGAGCATTGATTTTTGAGTAGCCTCGGTATCGCCAAAACGTTGAGCAATTTGTAACGCAAGAGAAGACGCATCTCCTTTTGCTAAGCGCAATTTGGCGTACACAGCCGCCCAGTTGGCAGGAGCTTTCAGGTCAAAACGTCCTTCCAATCCATCGCGCATTCCTTCCAACATACTCACTTGGTTTTTAGGATTTTTGGCCAAAGCCGCAATCACTGTTTCCGGCGCATTGGCATCTATAATCCGACGTGCTACGTATTTTGCAATCAAGGGAATTTCGGTTTGAGATGCCAATTCAAGCGCACGATTCGGATTGGTTTTGACCAACGGCTCCAATCCAAACCAAATCATCTTGGGCAAATTATGATCTTCATTGTCTTCCCCATGGCTTGCCAGCTGCTCTGCTAACTTCCAAGCCGATTCATTATCAATACGTTGCATAGCCGAGGTCAAATAAAGTCGAACTACGGGGGAAGTATCCTCTTTTGCCATTTTAACAAACTGTGTCAATGCCTCGGCCGACGGCGCTTTGTCTTCGCACAGGAGTTGAATTGCCCAGGCACGCACATATTCGTCGGTATCACTGAGTGATTTTAGAAGTTCTGTAGAAGTAACCGCCCCTGTCACATGCAATGCCCACAAAGCGCGTAGCCGATAGTCCGAATTGGCATTGGATTGAAAAATAGTTTGTAAATCAGCTACGGCACCTTTGTCCAAACTTCCTTTGGTAGCTCGTGATTGCAAAATCACGCGGGCTCTTCTTGAATGCCAATCGCTCGGGCTTTTTTGAAGTTCAACCAACTGTTTATCACTCATTTTAGACAAATCATCGTAACGTCCGTCCCAATTTTTAGCTAACGTTTGGTTAGGCATAATCCTGAAAATTCGTCCCGTTTCACCGTTTACCACTTCTTTCCCGCAAATATCGGCATCGTGCCAGTCCAACACGTACAAACCTCCGTCAGGGCCCACTTCCATGCTGAACCCTACCCATTGGGCGTTGTTGGCCATGAGCAGTTCATCGCCGTGTTTGGCCACAAAACCCGACCCTTTTTTATTCAACACATCCGACAAAACAGCGTGTTCGTGGATATTAGCCATAAAAATCCGCCCTTTGTGTTCTTCAGGAAACGCGTCTGACTGATACACCCGCGCCCCTCCGTGTGCCGAACGGTGACTGTGGTCAGCAATGGTGCGAATGTCACTGTAAATGTAGGGATTGAAGTGCTGCCCGCCCTGACGATGGTAAATACCGCCCAAGATGACATGCCACATGTGCGGAATCACGCACGCACTGATAAAAAACTGTCCTTTGGCATCGTAATCAATTCCCCAAGGATTGCTGAAACCGTGCGCTACAACTTCAAATTTGTCTTTTGTGGGATGATAACGCCACACACCGCCGTTGATATCTACACCTTCGCCCTGCAAAATATCTTCCGGAAACGGGTCTTTGTGCCGATAGAGTTTTCCCTTGCCTTCGGGTTTGCGCACTTTGGAAGGAGTCGCAAATCCTTGGCAACCATATAGCCAGCCATCAGGGCCCCAATGTAAGCTATTGAGCGTTTCGTGGCGGTCGCGGATACCCCAACCGGTAAGTTTTACTTCGATGTTTTCCATGTCAGCTACGTCATCATGGTTGCGGTCGGGAACAAAAAGTAAATTTGGTGGAGTGCCCAAATAAAGCCCGTCAAATCCTACAGCCATCGCCGATGGGAACGCAATTCCTTCTAAAAATACTTTTTTAGTATCGGCAACGCCATCGTGATTTGTATCTTCCAAAATTAAAATACGACTGTTGCCGGCGTTGGAAAATCCATGCCCTCGGGATTCATAATCACGGTTTTCAGCAATCCAAAGCCGCCCGCGGTCATCCCAACAAAAAGCCATTGGTTGCGTCATCATGGGTTCAGATGCCCACGTATTGACTTTAAAACCTTCTTTGAGTGTCATGTTGGCGACGGCTTCTTCGGGTGTTAAAAACTTCGCATCACGGCCTTCCTGTTGAGCCACTCCCCACAGCGCATATTCCATCTCCTGCCCGCTAAATTCACCCCAGGTTTTAGACATTCTCACATCACTGAACTCTCCAGTGTAAATCACCAATTGATGCTTGATGACCTCTACTTTACCTTTTTTAATCTGCCAATCGGCCATTCGTGCCCGCGCAGGGCCCGCTCCCAACTGACCATCCACTCGCCAGTATTGAGGAAAACCTTTGTTTTCGGGATGGTCAAAAATGGCAATGTGAGCCAAATCACTGCGTCCTTCTACCTGCATACCAATATCGACCCACATCGCACGTTGCCCTTCGGCTTTTTCGTTCTTCTGCCGCGCCGCGTTAATGACGTCTCCTTTGATTCCCTGTTTCCACGGCATTCTGACAAACAACCCGCCGTAATCGTACTTTCCAATGGTAACATCGGTTTGAGCTTCACCGGCCCATTCCAAATCCAGCAGGTATTTGCCATCCTGCTCACGCATTACCCACGTTTGGGTTTCGGTCAAAACGGCAGCGCCTTTTTCATCAAGCAGGTCATACACGGTTTCCCATTTTACTTCGGATCCTTTGCTTTTGATGACTTTGGCCGACACACGTCGCCAATAGTCTCCTTCGGGATGGTGAAAATAATCGCGCCCATTAACCCGTGTATAGCCCCAATAGATACCGGTTTGGTGTTTATGATGGCCTGGGCTATATTCGGTCAATACTCCTTTTCCATCGGGTGCCTGAATTGGGTGAAGGTAAGGACGAAAATCAGCCTTCGCATTTTGGGTTAGAATTGGCTGTTTTTCATTAAGTCGAAACACCGAGATTGTTCCTGCTTTTTCATCCTGAACAATTCTCAATTCCGTTTTTTTAGGTGGAATTTTAGAAGAGTTTATGTCTTTGGGTTTCAATGCAATCCACCCGAAACTGAAGAGAAGTAGAGACAGGGACAGAATAACTGATTTCATCTTTGTCGATTGGTTATAATTTGATACCAACCCTAAAAGGAATGAAAAGGTATTTATTCCTGCTTTTTGATTGAATAAATAATTAAAGTTCTGATTTACTGAACTTTACGAATTTTCACTTTTCATCTATCCCAACCCAAAGCCCGAAGCTGAGCTTTGAGATTTTTCTCTTGATTTTCAAATTGTTTGTCCATCTCCTCAAACAGAGCGGGTTTATTTTGCTTTACTTTGCCAAAAACCATTCCCTGAATCATCCCCTTTTTTCTGTTTTGTTCGGGAGTATATCTGCGATCGTAAAAATTACTGTTTTGGATATAGCTATAAACCTCATTCCGAAGCAGTTCATCTTCCAACAACAATTTATCAATAATTTCGCTTTGAGTAGTGTAATGATCCACCTGAAGTTTTTCCAATTCTGCTTCCAGCGAAGTGATGCTTTGTTGAGTCCGAAGTCGTAACTCGTCGCCTTGTTTTTTCTCCAACTTTACTTCCTCAATGGGGTCAAACAAATTTACCTGAGTCATTATCTTTTGCAAATACCCCATGGGATTTCTCAGTTTGCTCCCCAAGGCGATTTGGTTTTTTACCAACATGATGCGTTGGCGTACGTGTTCGGGCGAGAACTGCTTTAACCAATCATGGATGGTTTGGATATTTGCTCCTTTGAAATCCTTCACCAAACCGAATAATTCAACGGCTTCCGACGTGTCCTGAACTGGGGAAGCCAACTGAATGACTGTATCAACCGATATGGGGTGTTGCTCCTCCGTAAAATCCCGATTTCTGTCAATATAAAAAATTATCGCATAAACGGCTTTTCCGACCTTTTCTTCCTCAAACGTGAATTGTATATCTGTAAAGTCCGCTAAGTCCTCCTGAGCCTTTATAATGACCCTCTGCTTGAAGTTTGCGTACAAAGGATATTTGTCGGCTACATCCAGAATCTCTTTTAACTCATCAATCGTAAACTTGCGCTTGCCGATGCGCTCATACTGCTTCAATAATTCATAGATACGAATTGAAAACGAACTCTGAAGCCGAAGGATGTTTTTAATGTCGTACATCAAAAACTGCGATTGTAATTGCAACAAATGCGGTTTCATCTCGGGATGAAAAGAAACTTCGATGTATTTTCCTGAACTATTGTTGGTAAAACTCTTTACCCCTGCCGCAATGTGCGTGAGCAATTCCATTTCACCTTCGGGGGTAGGGGCAATTGCTCTGATTTCCCGGCGAGCCAATTTTTCGGCCCCTTCTTTCAAAAATTTATACGACTGCTTGTTTTGCTCTAAACCAAAATCGCTGATAATATCTTTCAAATAAATTCGGTAGGGTCTAAAATCTTCGTCATCTTTATGAATCATCGTCAATGTTTTGGTAAACACCCGCATTTCCCAAATATCAAAGCGATATTTGCCTTCCACCAAGTCATTTGATTTTCGAATCAAACGAATTAACCGTGGTTTTTCCTTTTTAGACTCTTCACCGGGTATTTGTTCGGGCTGTTCTGACATAAAAGCAAATTTTTGACTCATAAATGTAGCAAAAAAATAAAGTTATCCACACTCTAACCCTAATTTTGTTATAGTTGGCGTCTTCCAACCCTAAATTTGTTATAGTTGACCCTAAATTTGTTATAGTTATACCCTAAATTTGTTATAGTTGACCCTAAATTTGTTATAGTTGACCCTAAATTTGTTATAGTTGGACTTGTAACACATTGACTATTAGTAGGTTACGACGTCCGAAAGTATTAAAAAAGATTAAAAAGAATAGAAAGTCATCAAACACGAGTTTGTTGATGACTTTTAAAAATTTATTCAAAAAAATACAAATAACTTTTAGTAAAAAGCTTATAATCAAATAGTTACGTTTTTGATTATAAACCTGCTTTTCTCAAAAAGTAGGTTTATCCCAACCCTAAAAATGTTATAATTAAGTAAAAGAAGGCGTTTTTGAGCCCTAAAAATGTTATAGTCATGGGTAGAGATTTATTCAAAAAAGCCCTCAAATGGCTTTTAAAATCAGAAAAAGCAATGGCTATTTTCGATAAAATAAAATTATTTCAATTTTATTTTATATTATTAAATGAAAGAAAGGCAAAAAACTTGAAAATGGAGCAACCCTAATTTTGTAATAAATAGCGCCCTAAAAATGTTATAGAGGAATTAAAATCAGCCCTAATTTTGTAATAGTTACCCAAAAATGATTTTTTTAACTATAAATAGTACATAAATAACTACAAATTATTATATTTTTAGCGGCTAATAAAATTGTACTTATCAGGTGATAATCGTTGAAAATGTAACCCTAAAAATGTAATAATAATGTTATAGTTAGAACAATGCATTGATAATCAATAACTTTTAAATGCAACTATTTTCATACTTCATGTCAATTATTACAAAATTAGGGTTGAAAAAATGTTTTCAAGCGGTTCAAGAAGATGTTAAATGATGCACGTTGAATAGCTGCTCAGTAAACATAGAAAGGCAAATGAACTTTGTTTGCGGTTTTTTTAGTTAGTTTTACGAATCAACAAACCTGCTTTTGTATGAAAAAGACGCCCAAAGCAACAACCCAAACGGAAAGGTATCAATACCAATTTCGACCCATAAAATCGTATTCTGCTGAGGATGTTTTGGCAGCAGGCGGGACAACTGCTTTTGCCCATAAAATGGGAAAAACGGCAAAAACACTTGTTGAAAAAATGAAGGAAACCCCAAAAGATTCTTTCTTAACAGACCAAGAAATGGAATCAGCACTTAAACTGTTGAGAGAAGAAAAATGAATATTTTGCTGGATACAAACATCTTGATTTATTTAGCAAGAGATTCTAAACGCCGTTTAATCACTGAATTTATAAATCCTAATCGGAAAGAGCTTTACATTTCAGTTGTCTCCATTGCAGAAGTACGCTCAGTGGCCCTGCGTCAACATTGGGGCAGTAAAAAATTACTGCTAATTGACGATATCATTACGAGCGCATCAATAATTGAGGTTTCTCAACTCTTGATAAATACCTATGTCGAAATAGATACCTATTCCCAACGGCAAAATCCAAATTTTACAGAATACGCATTTGAAACTCCCCGAAACATGGGAAAAAATGACTTGTGGATTGCCGCGACTGCGGGTCTTTTGGGCTTGGAACTGATTACAACGGATGCCGATTTTGCCCATCTTCACAACGTTTTTCTGGACATTCGTCAAATTAATCCCGACGAGTTCAGGCCTTTTTTCAACTGATTTTTCATAAATTGACTGTAATCAACATAGCAAGTTTCGGGTTTTCTCGCCGTGGCTTATGCCGTAATTTTGTGTCGTAATCAAAAACAAAACAAGATGAAAACGCAGGATTCAGCCACGTATCAGAAAATCGAAGAAGCCATCGGTTACATCAACCAAAATTTCAGACAACAGCCCAGCCTCGAAGACATTGCCGAAAAAGTCCACCTCAGCCCATTTCATTTCCAACGACTCTTCAGCGATTGGGCGGGGGTAAGTCCTAAAAAATTCCTTCAATACCTCAGCGTTGAGTACGCCAAAAGTATCTTGAACGATAGGCAGGCAACTATTTTTGATGCTGCTTACGAAACAGGACTTTCAGGTACAGGCAGATTGCACGATTTGTTTATAAAAATTGAAGGAATGACTCCCGGCGAATTCAAAAATGGCGGTGAAAATCTGAACATCAATTATAGTTACGCTCAAACGCCTTTCGGAAATGTCCTTGTAGCTTCTACACCCAAAGGAATTTGCCATATTGCCTTTGCCGACGATGCAAATTCGGCTTTTGAAGCCTTGAAAAAATCATTTCCTAATGCCTATTTCCATCCTATTCTGGATTTGAATCAGCAAAATGCGTTGTTGATTTTTACGCACGATTGGCAAAAACTTAATCAAATTAAACTCCACTTGAAAGGGACTGATTTTCAGTTGAAGGTATGGGAATGCCTATTGAAAATCCCTATGGGAAAGCTTTCTACGTATGGAAATATTGCCGCTCAAATCCAGAAGCCAACGGCCTCCAGAGCCGTAGGAACGGCCATTGGAGATAATCCCGTCGCGTTTTTAATACCCTGCCATCGCGTGATTCAATCTACGGGAGCATTTGGACAGTACCATTGGGGAAGCAGTCGAAAAACGGCCATGATTGGCTGGGAAGCGGCACAGGCAAATTTAACCCACTAACCAAGTCCAATGGAAACTATCAAACAAAGAATAGAGGCAATTGATTGGCAAAATGTATCGTCATCAATGCACGAGCATAGTTTTGCCTTAGTGCCCAAATTGCTGACAGATGCGGAATGTGACGAGTTGATTGCAGACTACGATAATCCTGATTTGTACCGTAAAAAAGTGGTAATGGAACGCTATCGGTTTGGTTTGGGAGAGTACAAATACTTCAATTATCCTTTGCCTGATTTGCTTCAAACCATTCGGGAAAATGTATATTCGCCGCTTTCAACGATTGCGAACAAATGGATGAACGTTTTAAAAATGGACACCCAATTCCTTAACAATTTTGCTGATCTTCAGGCACTTTGCCACTCTCAAAATCAGACCAAGCCTACGCTTTTGATTTTGAAATACGGGAAAGGCGGGTACAACACCTTGCATCAGGATTTATACGGTGAAGTCTTTTTTCCAATGCAGGTAGTCTTGTTCTTAAATGAACCCAACGAAGATTATAAAGGTGGCGAATTTGTATTGACGCAGCAAACTCCGCGGGCGCAGTCGAAAGCTATGGTACTGACCCCAAGAAAAGGTGATATGCTGGTTTTTACCACTAATTTCAGACCCGTAAAAGGCGGAAAAGGCTATTATCGAGTACAAATGAAACACGGTGTCAGCGAAGTGCTAACAGGAAATCGCCATACGCTTGGCATCATTTTTCATGATGCTTTATCTTGAGTTCGCATTTGCTCGCGTCCACGCGAGTGAATGCTATTTAAAGGCTTCCAGCCTATTTTAAAAGATTTTTTACTTGATGAATAACCATTCCGATTTAAGCTCTGAAGAAGTACGAAGACTCGTAAAAAATGGGAAACTACTTTTTGGGGGAAACAGGCCGCTACACATTTACGGAATGTTGCACTGCAAAGCAGGAAAACGAATGAAAAGAGAAAACCGTGTTTTCTTTGGTTCTGAAAAGGAAGCCATTCTCGCCGGTTTTCGACCTTGCGGACAGTGTATGCGAGAGAAATATAGGATTTGGAAAAAGGCGAAACAGGTTTTTTGACTTTGAGAGATTGATTGGTACTTACCGTGTTACAAACACTCTGTTTATTAGTTGTGCGCAGTCATCCTTCGGAAGACAACGCACAACTAATGATTGATTAGCACTTATCATGTTATAAATACCCTGTTTACCAATAATTTAAGTCATAAGTGCAAAACTTGCACTTATGACTTTTTTTCATTTGAAAGAAGGTGAGAATTTGGTAAACAGCCTATAAACTCACGCCTCTTTTCCAAGGCATGAAATCATCCTGACCGAGCAATTGGGCTTTGGTTTTGATATTGCCACTTGCTAATTCAATGCAATATTCCAGCAATGCTTCGGCAGTTTCTTGGAT
This sequence comes from Runella sp., assembly GCF_027484545.1. GTDB lineage: Bacteria > Bacteroidota > Bacteroidia > Cytophagales > Spirosomataceae > Runella. The sequence continues at coordinate 10,282 of NZ_JAIXST010000289.1, forward strand.
GGTTTTTTCACCTTCAATGATAGCTCCACAATCAAAATCAATGATGTCGGGCATTTTATGCGCGAGTTTGGTATTGGTAGAAACCTTTACAATGGGGCAAATTGGGTTGCCAGTTGGCGTGCCTAATCCCGTGGTAAACAGCGTAATAGTGGCACCTGCCGCCGCTTGTCCTGTTGTAGCTAACACATCATTGCCGGGCGTACATACCAACTGTAAACCCTGTTCTTTGACTACTTCCGTATAGTTCAATACGTCAGCGATGGGCGCTGCGCCACCTTTTTTAGCAGCCCCAGCCGATTTGATGGCATCTGTGATAAGTCCGTCTTTGATATTACCCGCTGAAGGATTCATGTCAAATCCCGCGCCTACGGCTTCAGCTTTGGCGGCGTAATCGCGCATGAGATTCTCAAATTTCCAAGCCTTTTCTTCGCTTGTGCAGCGGTCAATCAGCTCTTGTTCCACTCCGCAGAGTTCAGGGAATTCGGCCAAATACGTATTGCCTCCCAAGGTCACCACCAAATCTGATAGATGACCTAAAACGGGATTGGCTGATATGCCCGAAAAACCGTCGGAGCCGCCGCATTTGAGGCCTATGTTGAGTTTGGAAAGCGGTATAGGTTGACGTTCCAGTTTGTTGGCCTCAAGCAATGCCACAAAGGTTTCTTTGATAGCCGCCGAAAGCATTTCAAATTCAGTTCCGTACGATTGTTGTTCAAAAAACAGAATCGGTTTATCAAATTTGGAAGTTCCGCGACTATTGATTTCGTTCATCAAATCGGTGAATTGCGTTTTTTGACAACCCAAACTTAATACTGTAATCCCGGTCACGTTGGCATTGTGCGCATAAGCTGCAAACAGGGCCGCCAAAACAGCTGATTCCTGATTGCTTTCGCCACAGCCCGATTCATGAGTCAGGAATTTGATACCATCTAAGTTTTTGAACAAAGGTTGGTGGCTTGCTGCACCTGATTGTGCCGTGGCATTGTATTCTTTTAACGTGTTTGTATCTCCTTTTTCGTACAATTTGACCAAATCTTCCACCTGCTTCTGGTAAATATCCGGAAAAGCATAGCCAAGGGCTTTGTCAAAGGCTTCTTTGAGTTTGAGAATATTGCGGTTTTCGCAAAAGACCAACGGAATTACCAACCAATAATTGGCCGTACCCACTTGTCCGTCAGAACGCGGAAAGCCCATGAAAGTACGATTAGCCCATTTGGACACGTCGGGGGCTTGCCAGTTGGTTTGCGGTTTGCGTTTCAGCACCGAATATTCGTCGGATTCGTGTTTGAGATTGAATGTGGTAATTTGTTCGCCGCGAGCAATAGGTTGGGTCGCTTTTCCAACCAAGACCCCGTACATAGTGATGGGGTCGCCCGTGTTCAAATCTTCGGTGACGAATTTGTGTTTGGCCGCAATGGCCCGAGGCAAGACGTAGCTTTCCCCTTCAAATTCGATGATTTCGCCCGCTTCCAACGGGCGCAACGCGACAATCACATTGTCTGAGGCATTGACTTTTAATACTTTATGTTGCATTGGGGTATTGTTGCTTTGAAGTTAAAAAGAAGGTCTCCCACAGAGCAAGAGACCTTTCCTCACTTATTTAACCTATCAAAAAAAATCTTTTATGCTTTTTGAAATTCTCCGTTTACCAAACGCCAGATTTGCAGAGGATTAGCATCTTTTAGCTCATCAGGTAACAGGTTTTCGGGGAAGTTTTGGTAACTGACGGGACGCGTAAACCGATAAATAGCATTAGTTCCAACTGACGTACTGCGGGAATCAGTAGATGCCGGGAAAGGACCGCCGTGCATCATGGCATGACAAACTTCTACGCCCGTTGGGAAACCGTTGATGAGTAAACGTCCTACTTTTTGTTCCAACACGTCAATCAAATCGGTGTATTCGGCCAGTTCTTCGGGAGTGCCGTGAATGGTGGCTGTCAAATGACCTTCCAGATTTTCGGCAATACGCAACATTTCTTCTTTGCTGTCGGCTTCTACCAACACACTCGTTGGCCCGAATATCTCTTCCGACAAGGTATGATCCTCGGCAATGGCCTGTGCATCGGTTTTAAACAATATGGGTTGTACAGACGTGAAACCCGTTACCTCATGTCCCTTTGCTATTAAGGTAACACTATCGTTTTCCAAATGTTTTGAAATTCCCTGATTATACGCTTTCTGAATTCCGTTGGTGAGCATGACACCGCCCGCAACGTTTTTAAACTGGGTTTCCAAATCCGTTAAAAAAGATGCGTATCCTTCGGTTTTATTCGCAATAATCATCCCCGGATTGGTACAAAATTGCCCTACACCCATCGTAACGGAAGCCGCAAATTGTTGGGCAATTGCGGCACCTTTTTCTTTCATGATTTGGGGCAAAATGAACACCGGATTTGTACTTCCCATTTCGGCATACACAGGAATGGGTTCGGGGCGATTGGCTGCTAATTGAAATAGCGCCATGCCTCCCTGATACGAACCGGTAAAGCCAACGGCCTTAATGTAAGGGTGTTGAACCAATGCAGCTCCGATTTCAGTACCGCTTCCGTGCAATAAAGAAAAGACGCCGTCGGGCATTTGTGACTTGATGGCCGCTTGCTGAATGGCTTTTCCAACTAACTCCGAAGTACCCGGATGCGCCGAATGTGCTTTCACAATGACCGGGCAACCGGCGGCTAATGCCGAAGCGGTATCGCCGCCTGCTACCGAAAACGCCAAAGGAAAATTACTCGCTCCAAACACGCCTACGGGTCCCAAAGCTTGCTGTATCAATCGTAAATCAACTTTTGGTAGCGGCTGACGGTCGGGAATCGCCGTTTCGATGCGGGCATTGACCCAAGAACCGTCGCGCAATAACTGCGCAAACAAACGCAATTGTCCCGTAGTACGTCCGCGTTCGCCTTGTACACGGCCCGCGGGCAAGCCCGTTTCTGCGGTGGCGATTTGAATTAAATCATCGCCGATGTTTTCAATCTCTTCGGCAATTTTATCTAAAAATGATGCTTTCTCAAGACCTGATTTTTTACGATAAATTTTGAAAGCGGCTTGTGCTTTTTGCGCGGCCAATTCCAATTCCGCTTTGGTCGCCTTGTGATATTGGGTAGGAAGTTTTTTTCCCGTTGTTGGATTCAGCGCTTGAAAAGTGCTTTCTCCCTCGGCAGAAATTGAACTGCCTATTACTTGTTTTCCTTCTAACTTCATTTTAAAGTGGTTTTTGCGAGACCGTATTTACTAAAGTCCCGATGTGTTCAATGGTTATTCTGACTTCGTCCCCAACGTTTAACGTAAATTCGTTGGGTGGAACCAGTCCGGTACCTGTCATCAGGAACACCCCATTCGGAAAAGAGGTTTCACGGAATAAATAGCCAATCAGTTCTGTATGAGTACGTTTCATGCGATTGATGGAAATGTTTCCTTCAAACACAGTCGCGTCATTTCGTACGATTTCGATGTTGATTTGGGCATCCGGGTCAATGGGCTGGCTTGGAACGTACAAACATGGTCCAATTGCTGCCGCGCCGTCGTAGCTCTTAGCTTGTGGCAGATACAAGGGGTTTTCGCCCTCAATATCCCGAGAACTCATGTCATTACCGCAGGTATAACCGACAATTTTGCCGTTTGAAGTGGCAAAGAGCGTGAGTTCCGGTTCGGGAACATTCCATTTTGAATCTCTCCGAATCAAAACCTGTGCGCCGCTGCCGACGGTTCTTGCGGCAGTTGCTTTGAAGAAAAGTTCGGGACGGTCGGCATCGTAAACGCGGGCGTAAAAATCACCGCCTCCTGCATCTTTGGACTCTTCCATGCGAGCTTCGCGGCTTTTCATGTAGGTCACGCCCGAAGCCCAAATCTCCTGATGATTAATAGGGGCTAAAACTTCAGTTTTGAGGTTTTTTTCAAGTGAGTCGTCCGGGGAAAGGGTTTGAATTTCAGCTGAAACGGCATCAAACAAATCATCACGATTGACGTACGTATCCCAATCGTTTTGTGGTGAAAGATAGAAGTTCGATTCAGATTCGATAACAATACCCTGCTGTGTACGGTATAATTTCATGGTCAAATCAAGTTTTTTATTGGGGGTGAGAAGGTTGCTTTCAATAAAAGGACCAACGGGTTTAAAATTAATGCCGGAAGCAAACTTTTCAGTTTTAATCAGTGAATAATCGTATGCAAAGAAAAGGAATAAGAAGATAAAATTTATGTGAAATATTATACAGTTTTGATGAAATATTATCAATTTTGACAAATTATAGCATTTACAATACTATTATATCATGCAAGCTATTCTTCGTAAAGTCAACCCTTCGGCCAATTATTCGTTTGTCGCTCGGATTGATAAATTGCCTTATTTGTACGAAAAGTGGCACTTTCATCCTGAATTGGAACTGACCCATATTGTTCAAAGCCGAGGTACCCGTTTTGTAGGCGACAGCATTGAGGAATTTGAAGAAGGTGATTTGATTTTGATTGGGAGTAATTTGCCGCACGTTTGGAAAAATGATACTGCTTATTTTCAGCCCAATTCTTCTTTGCAGGCACAATCTGAAGTGTTGCAGTTTTTGCCCGATTGTTTTGGGAAAGATTTTTTGAATCTGAAAGAAATGGAAAGCATTCGACGGCTTTTTGAAAAGTCAAAGCGTGGATTGCGAATCACGGGAAAAACCAAAGAAAATGTGCTGAAGTTGATGACTCAATTGATTGAAAACACCAAGGGTGTTCAGCGTATTGGCCTTTTTCTGAACATTCTGGAATTAATTGCCGAATCGGAGGAGTTGGTTTTTTTGAGCAGTGAAGGGTTTTTGGATTCGTATCATCGCTTTGATACGGAGACAATTAACCATGTTTATGAATTTACACTTTCTCAGTTTAACCGACGCATTCTGATTGAAGAAGCCGCTGCTATTTCCCACATGTCGGTGGCTAATTTTTGCCGCTATTTTAAAAATCGTACGCAGAAAACGTACATTCAGTTTTTGACCGAAGTACGCATCGGTTACGCCTGTCGGATGTTAATTGAAAACAAAAAAAGCGTTCAGCAAATCGCTTTCGATTGCGGATTTCATAATATTTCCAACTTCAATCGCTCCTTTCGACTTCTAAAACATCAAAATCCAATGGCCTATCGGGCTGCTTTTGGGTAAATGCGCTCGAACAATTTATTCCAGCATTTCCCAGCTTTGTACTTTCCCGTTTTTTGTTTCTACGAGCCATACTTTGATGCCCGGAAAATGCTTTAGAAACTTTTTGGACTGCTTGATTCCCGAAACACTGAAAGCCGTTGCCAGCGCATCGGAAACGGTTCCATCCGACGCAATGACCGTAGTTCTGACGTGAAATCGCAGGCCAATGCCGGTTTTAGGATCAACAATGTGCGAATAACGAATTCCATTAAAATCGGCATGACGATACGTTGGCCCGGAGGTAGCCAAGGTTGTATTGGCTAATTCCAACGTTTTCAAGGAATCGCTGCCGTTGGAAACGACAATTTTCCAACCTTTTGAGGCGGGTGGAGCATCAGTCAATACCACTTTCCCCCCGGCATCCATCATGGCTGATTTTATTCCGTAGGTTTTCAATACCCTGATGGCTTCTTCGGCTGCAAAACCTTTTCCCAATCCGCCAATATCCAAACGCATACCAGCTTGCGTCAGCAATACTTTTTGACCCGAAGCATCAAGTTTCATTTTTTGAAAACCAATTTTTGAGCGCGCTTCCTCAATCTCGCTTTTGCTCGGAAAAGTTCGTTGCCGAATAGCACGTCGCCAAAGCTGAACAATCGGGCCAACCGTAACATCGAAAGCACCTTTTGTCTTTACGCTAATGTCTTGGGATATGGCTAAAATATTAAAAAGATCTTTGCTTACAGGCACCCATTGACCTGAGCCTGATTGCGCAGAAAGGCGGTTGATTTCACTGCCATCGGCATAATCACTCATGATTTCATTCAATTGCTCAATGCGTTTAAAAGCACTTTGGGCGGCTTTTTGTGCAAGAGAATCGTCAGAGGCGTAAAAAACCAACTTAAATGGTGAGCCCATCAGTCCCTTCTCAAAGGTGTAGCGTTTGTCTTGCGCAAGTAAAGAGCCGGTCAGATAAAAAAGTAAAAATAGAAATTGAAGTGAAAAACGCGTACTCATTCTGAATGTGAATTTAGCCGACAAAAGTACGCCAAAACTTAGGAAAGTTGTTTTTGGCTGTAAGCAATTATGCGCCCGCTGTTTGACCCCTTTGGGGTCACCTATTTGTAGGAATGAAGCTTTTTCTACAAACATCTGACCCCTTAGGGGTCAAATAAAGAGCAATTTATGGCTAAAGTGTAGAACTGTATTTTGATTTTTTCTCCCAAAAATTGGCATCATTCAAAAAAATAAAAGTATTTTCATATTTGTGTAAGGAGTTTTTAGCCTCCCACTTGTCTTAGTAGTAGATTACCGAAAGGGATACACATCCTTTAAGAAATTACCCAAAAGCAAGAACAATGGAGCAGGCTTACAACGAAAATTCCGGAAAAGTCCCACAACCATTTGGTACCCCTTCCCTTCCGCGTCATTCCACTGAGCAAGTCCCTGCAACTTCCTTTGAGCAGGATGATGAATTGTTTATTCGGAAAGCGCTGGAAAACAACCTGCGACTCGGGGTGGAATTGCTCTACAAGCGGTATTTCCAACCCATGTGTACTCACGCGGTCAAATATGTTGGTTCCCGAGAAGTAGCGGAGGACTTAGTTTCGGAAATCTTCTTTCAATTTTATTCCAATAAAACCTTTCTCGAAATCACCTCTTCCTATCGTCTGTACCTGTTTCGTACCGTGCGCAACCGCGCCTACAATTATCTACGATGGGATTTGAGTCGAAAAGCCGATATAACGGAAGCCTCCCAAAAACCGGGCCTTGATGAACAGCAACCAGACCAAATCAGTCAGTTTGAGGAATTATACCATGATTTGGAAGAGGCAGTAAATAAACTCCCTCTCGAACGGCGACGTATTTACCTCATGCAAAAATTTGAAGGTAAAAAGTACCGGGAAATTGCCGATGAACTTCACCTATCGGTCAAAACAGTGGACGTACAGCTCAATCGTGCCAATCAATACATTCGAAATCTCCTCAGAGACAAGTGGTTACTGCCGGTGATTAGCCTTTGGTTATCCATTTCTATTTTCAGCTAAACCTGCTAAACCTATAAGGTCTTAACGGTACGACGCTCGCAGACCTTATAGGTTTGAACATAGGTTTGAAACTAACAATATCAATGAACGCAGAAATCAACAAAGAATTCGTATTCAGCTATTTGTCGGGAAAGACATCGGCTTTACAAAAACAGATGATTGATGAGTGGGTCAAAATTCCCGCCAATGAGGAGCTGTTTTACAAATGGTTGGTAGAATACGAATACCAACATCCGCAATACCTTACGGAATTGCCGAACGCAGTGGCTCGTTTTCAGGACTTTGCCGATAAGTTTGACGAAAACCCGGCGTTCGAATTTCTGGTACAGGAGAAATCGCTTCCCATTAAACGTCTGACGTGGGTTTGGATGGTGGCGGCTTCGTTTGTCTTGGGAATACTCATGAGCGGGTGGATTTTCAAGGATTCCTTTCTTTATCAAATCCATTCAACGGCTTTTGGCGAGACAAAATCGCTTTACTTGAGTGACAGCACAAAAGTGACACTGAATGCCAATTCGTCCCTGCGTGTCCCGCGTTTTGGTTTTGGAGCAAAAACCCGGGAAGTGCTTCTGACGGGAGAAGCCAATTTTGCGGTAACTCATCAACCTACTAATCAGAAGTTTGTGGTAAAAACGGGCAAAGGGCTGGAAGTAGTGGTATTGGGAACGGAATTTACCGTTTATTCTCGCCAACGAGGTTCAAAAGTGGTTTTGAACAAAGGAAAAGTTCAGTTGCGCTACCAAGAAGGACAAACCCAAAAGCAACTGATGATGAAGCCCGGGGACTTGGTCACCTTCGACCAAAGCAACCACCTCAATCGGGAAGTAACCAAACAGCCCGAAAAATACGCTGCGTGGAAAGATCATCGCTTTGTATTTGACGATACCACTCTACAGGAATTTGCCAAAATCATGGACGAAAATTATGGTATCAAGGTCATTATCAGGGATGAAGCCTTGGCCAAGCGTACGCTCGTAGGGTCTTTTCAAGCCGATAATGCCGATGAATTGCTCAATATAGTGTCTGAAATTTTTACGATTAAAATCACCAAAATAGGTGATACTGTAGTACTTACTGATTATCAATAACCCCCGAAACCATACTATACGATGAAGAAAAACTTACAACAATCTTGCCGAGTGGGTCTGCTGCTGCTTACCCTGTCGGTGCTTGGCCGTCCAAGCTGGTCTCAAATTTTTGCAAAAGTTCAAAAATCACCCCAAAAAGCAGAAGCAAGAACCGCTCCCGAAATTCAAAAACTCCGTGGTGTACTGAAAGACCTGAAAAGTCATTACAAAGTAGACATTCTCTTTGAAGGGGGATTGGTGGAAGGGGTAACTGTCTCGTCTGATTTGATGGACTTTAACGCTACTTTGGAATCAAATCTTGACAAAATTTTGCGACCTTCTGGCTTGAACTACAAGAAGGTAAAAGACGGTTCTTACGTGATTTTGGAAAACAAAAAACCAAAGAAAACGGCTGAAGCCGACGCCCGATTTCAGGAAACCCTCAGCCCCAAACAACAACTTACCGAAAACCCTCAACCCCTGACAAACGACATTTCGACGTTAAAGACCGTTGAAAAAGCAGAGGTAGCGGCACAGACCATCAAAGGAAAAGTAACCGACGAAAAAGGAGTAGGGCTTCCCGGAGTAAGCATCCTCATTAAGGGCTCACAACGAGGTACTTCCTCCAATGCAGATGGAGGTTTCCAACTGGAAGTACCTAATTCATCGTCTGTGCTGGTTTTTAGTTATGTGGGTTACGAAAGCAAAGAGATTACCGTCGGCAATCAAACGAGCATTAACCTTTCATTAAATCCTGAAAGTACATCGTTGGGTGAAGTGGTCGTAACGGCTTTGGGAATAAAAAAACAGGCCAAAAGCGTAGGTTATGCCACTGCGACCGTGCCAACGGAAGAAATGACAGTGAACCGCACCGCCAATTTTATGAATGCGTTGCAAGGAAAGATGGCGGGCGTGAATATCACTTCGCTCGGCTCCGGTCCGGCAGGAACCAGCAAAATTCGTATTCGGGGACAATCTTCTTTCGGCGGCAATAACTCTCCTTTGATCGTGGTCAACGGAGTTCCGATTGATAATACCAATAATGGTGCCCGGGGTGACGTATCCGAAAAAGGCAGCAACCGTACCTCCGACGGCGGCGACGGATTGAGCAGCATCAACCCCGACGATATTGAAGCCATGACGGTTTTGAAAGGAGCCGCCGCTTCGGCCCTTTATGGCTCACGGGCCAAAGACGGTGTGATTATGATTACAACCAAAACCCGAGGAACTGGCTCAGGTATTTCTCTAAGTTATAACTCCAATTATACCACTGAAACACCTTTGGATTATACTGACTATCAGTACGAATACGGACAGGGCGAAAACGGTGTTCGTCCTACGGCTCCTTTCCCGACCTCCGGACAGTGGAGTTTTGGGGAGAAATTTCAGCCCGGCATGACGCACATTCTTTTTGATAATATAACGGTCCCTTATGAACCGCAACGGAATCAACTCAGTCAGTTTTACCAAAAAGGCTCCACTTTTACCAATACCCTGACGCTGTCGTCGGGAGGTGAAAATGGAGGTTTCAGCCTTTCCGTTTCCAATTTAGACAATAAAACCATTCTGCGTAATTCGGGGTATAATCGCAGAACTATCAATCTGGGTTTTACCCAAACCCTGAAAAAGCTAACGGTTTCCGGTAATGTCAATTATTCCAACGAATACCGTAAAAATCCGCCCAACATTGCTGAGCAGGATTACAGTCCGGTGATCATCTTCAATATGGCCAATTCGATGCCGCTGGATCTGTTGGAAAAATACGCCTCCGATGCCAACGGCAACGAAACCGTATGGTCGCGCTTTACGAATCGTACCAATCCTTATTTTGCTTTAAAACGTTTTGATAATATCCGTAATGACCGCGTATTCGGCAACTTGACCGCACGTTATAACTTTACCAATTGGCTGTTTTTGCAAGGCCGTATCGGACAGGATTACTATTCCCGCGAACAGGATTACAATCTACCAACGGGTACCCAACGCCAACCCGCCGCGCCCGCAGGGTTTGTGAACGGCCAATACGTACAGGACGCTCGCAACGTGCGCGAACTCAACGCCGACTTTTTATTGGGGGCCAATAAGACCTTTGGTGCCGTAGGCGTAAACGTGAATGTGGGAGGCAACCAAATGTACCGCCGCATCAGTCGTCACAACGTATTTGTGCAGGATTTTTACACCCGCGACCTGTACACCATCGGCAATAGTCGCCAACGCGATGCGACCTATGAGTTCTCGGAACGTCAGGTAAATTCGCTGTATGCCTCGGCTGAAGTTTCCTTTAAAGACTATTTGTTCTTAAACGGAACGGTTAGAAATGACTGGTTCTCAACGCTGTCACCTGCCAACCGCAGTATTTTATACCCATCCATTACAGCGAGCTTTGTCTTTTCGCAAGCATTGGCCACCTCTTTACCCTCTTGGATTAATTTTGGAAAAATCAGAGCGGCCTACGCCGAAGTAGGTAGTGATACTGACGTGTCGCCCTATGCTAACAACCTTTTTTATGGTATTAATCCCCAGCAGTTCCCGTCGCCGAGCGGAGTCGCGCAACCCTTGGGAAGCATCAGCGGCTCTACCGTACCCAATGCTAACTTGCGCCCCATGAGGGTTTCGGAGAAAGAGTTTGGGTTAGAATTAAAGCTGTTTAATAATTTAATCGGTTTGGATTTTACCTATTACGATAAACTATCGTCCGACCAGATCCTCCGTGCTCAAACCTCCAACGCCGGCGGTTACCTCAATCAGTTGATCAACGTCGGTCAAAGTCGCAATCAGGGTTTGGAAATGTTGGTCAATCTGAACCCTATCAAACGGCAGGATTTCAGCTGGAATTTCATCTTTAATGCTGCCTATAACAAAACAAAAGTACTCGATCTGGGCAGCGGCGTGAGCGATAACATGATTACGGTCGGTACCGGTGATTTTACAGGCGAGCTTCGTCAGGTGGTAGGCCAACCCATGGGGCAATTGTTTGGATTCGGCTACCTGCGTGATGCGCAAGGCCGCCAAATATTTGATGCCGGCAATGGCCGTCCGTTACGTACTCCTACTCAAATTGCTTTTGGCAGTGCCCTGCCGCTGTGGGTAGGCGGTTTTACCAATAGTATCACGTACAAAGGAATAAATCTTTCCTTCCTGATTGATTTTAAACTCGGTCATAAGATGATTTCGGGTACCAACCACAACGCCTGGCGACACGGTTTGCACAAAGCAACGTTGGTAGGAAGAGCCGAAAACTTTGTTATCGGTGATGGTGTCAATCCTAACGGGGAGGTCAACAAAACCAAATCAGGCGTGCAGGCATACTACGAAACGGTACGCTCTCAAAACATTGCCGAAGAGTTTGTGTACAACGCCGGTCTGTGGCAATTACGTCAAATCACGATTGGCTATGACTTTACCAAATTCCTCCCTACGGCCATTCCGTTCATCAAAGGATTACGGTTAAATGCCGTGGCCAACAACGTAGCCGTTATCAAAAAATGGGTTCCCAACATTCACCCCGAACAATTCGGTTTTCCTTCGGACAACCTGATTGGACTGGAAGCCACGGGCTTGCCCGTTACGCGGAGTATTGGATTTAATCTGAATGTAAAGTTTTAAAAGCCCCGCATCGGCGGTCCGACCTAACCCCCAACGGGGGGATAACTGAAGCTATTTATTCAGTAACATCTTTTCCAAAAACAAAAATTTCAAAATGAAAAATATACTTAAATCTCTCGTTAGTAAAGCCCCCGTTGGGGGTTGGGGGGCTGTTCTTTTAATGGTGGGCTTGACTGCCTGCGACAAAGGATTTGATGAAATGAACGTCAATCCCATCGCGCTGACAGCCGTTGACCCAGGATATCAGCTCAATACTGCCATCGTAAATACGGCTCCGGGTTACGGCAATCTGAGTTATGAAACCACCATCGTTAAGCAAATGATCACACCCTTCAGTGGTCAGGGTTCGGCGGCCAATTTCAATCAGGACAATCGAGCGGTCGCGGCGGGCAACTGGAACACGTTCTATCAGTCAAATATCAAAGAACTGGCGGATGTTCTGGCCAAAACCAAAGACGTTCCGGCTCGTTCCAATCTCTATAATATGGCCCGCATCTGGCAAGCCTATTCATTTATGCTGCTAACCGATACCTACGGCGACATTCCCTACACGCAGGCGGGCAAAAACTACCTGGAAGGCATTGCCACTCCCGCTTATGACACGCAGGAATCTGTTTACACGGCTATTCTGAGTGAATTGGACGCTGCTTCTGCCGGTTTGGATGCGACCAAAGCAAAAGTGGCCAGTGATGTTTTGTACGATGGCGATGTTCCAAAATGGAAACGTCTGGGCTATTCGCTGTTGCTCCGCGCCGCCATGCGCCTTTCGAAGATCAACCCAACCAAAGCCGCCGAATACGTAGCCAAAGCCGTAGCGGGAGGCGTCATGCAGTCGAATGCCGATAACGCCATCATTCGTCATAATGCCAATTTTACCAATCCTGTGGGCTCACAACTCAACGGAGGACAATCGGCGTTCTTTTATCTTGCCGAAGATTTTGTGGATTTTTTGAGCAAGACCAATGACCCCCGTCTGGCTTCGATTGCCGTTCGTTATGTGGGGGCTACGAGCGGTGCTCAGCAAGTAGAATCAAGGGCGAACCGTACTCCCGCATCTCAAATCGGTGCCCCGCTTGGCTACGACAATACCACCATTAGTGCGGCTGTGACGGCTAAAAAATTGGCAAGTTTATGGGATTATAGCCAACTTGATCGGACCCGTATGGGCGGCCTTACCGCGCCCAGCTATTTGGTTACTTATTCCCAAACCCAACTTTTACTGGCCGAAGCCGCCTTTCGGAAATGGACCACAGGTGACCCCGCCACCTTGTATTCCAATGGCATAAGAACCCACATGCAGCAATTGGCGGCCTATGGCACAAGTTCAGCTGTTCCGGATGCTGCCATTACCACTTATGTTCAGGCCAACCCCTTGGCGGCCGGCAAAGAATTGGAACAAATCAATACGCAGTACTGGGTAGCTTCTTTTTTGATTGGGCCGGAAGCGTGGGCTAATTTCCGCCGTAGCAATTATCCGATTTTAACCCCCAATACCTATCCGGGCAGTGACCTCAAAACCGAGCCGTTTATTCGCCGATTGACCTACACAGATGCCGAATTGAATGTCAATAAAACCAATGTACAACAGGCCATCAGTCGTCAGGGGCCGAACCTTTTAGATACCAGAATATGGTGGGATAAGAAGTAAAATCGGTGAATCCGCCACTTTCTGTGTTACTATGAAAAATCTAAAAAAACGTCTCCAACAGGGAGAGACCCTGCATGGGTGTTGGTTAAATTTGGGAAGCGCACTCACCGCCGAAATCGTTGGTCTATCGGGATTCGATTGGGTATTGATAGACCTCGAACATGGCGCCGGCACGGAGAAGGACGTTTTGGCCCAGTTACAGGCGTTGGAAAGTACATCCACTGCCGCCTTTGTACGGGTAGAAAGTGCTGATTCGCCCCGCATTTCTCGCGTGTTGGACATGGGGGCCGCCGGGGTCATGTGTCCCAAAGTAAACGATGCTGTCGAAGCCAAAAAAGTAATCAACGGACTACATTATCCTCCATTCGGTAACCGAGGGGTTGCCAAAATGGTACGGGCCACGGCATTTGGGCAAAATTTTCAGGCGTATTATGATTCGTCAGAAGAGAATTTATTGGGAATCATCCAAATAGAAACCGCCGAAGCCCTAAACCATTTGGACGAAATTGCGGCGTTGGAAGGGGTAGATGTGCTTTTCATCGGGCCCGCTGACCTTTCGATGGAACTCGGAATTTTCGGACAGTTTGATAACCCGATTTTCATAGACGCACTGGAAAAAATAAACCAAGCGGCTCAAAAAGCAGGAAAAGCCACGGGTATTTTGTTCTTCAATCCTGATGATTACAAAAAATACCACGACATGGGCATCCGATTTATTGCCTGCGGCGCTGATGCCACTTTTGTGGCTGATGGTGCACGGGCAATGTCCAAAAAATTGGATGCTTTTAGGGCAAGTTATAAGTAAACTAACAGCGTTTCGATTTTATCCACCACCACGATTTGTAAACCCATCCCTAAACCTCTTATTGAATGACTGATCCTATTTTTATCTTATGCGTTGGTGTCGTGATCGTTGTGGGCGGTATCATCGGTTTAAAGCTGCATCCTTTTCTGGCGCTTTTATCGGCAGCGTTAGTCGTAGCTTTACTTACGCCTACGGCCTCACTCGAACAGTTTTATATCTCAAAAGGCAGTTCAGCGGCTGAGGCCATCAAATTAGCGCATAAAAGCATTGGTGAGCGTATTGCGGTAGAGTTTGGAAATACCTGCGCCAAAATCGGTATTTTGATTGCCATGGCGGCCATTATCGGCAAATCCATGCTTGACAGTGGCTCAGCCGAAAAAGTGGTGAGGGCCATGCTTAAATTAACCGGTATTAAAAAAGCTCCGATTGGGTTTATTCTCAGCAGCTTTTTTCTCACGATTCCTGTCTTTGTGGATACTGTTCTTTTCTTAATGATGCCTTTGGCCAAAGCCATGAGCACTCGTTTGGGTAATAAAAATTACCTGATGTTGGTTTTAACGGTTATTGCTGGGGCCGTAATGGCTAATTCATTCGTGCCACCCTCTCCAGGACCGTTGTTTTTAGTGGGAGCGCTCAATGTTCCGATTGGATTAATGATGGTTTGCGGAACGCTGTTGGGACTTTGTACCATAACGGTGGGTTATTTTTATGCCATTTGGGCCAACAAAAGATGGCCGATTCCGCTTCGCGATGCGCCCGATGCTCGGTTGGAAGACATTGCCGCCATTGCCAACAAAGACGACAAAGAACTTCCTCCTTTGGGTTTGGCGCTGTTGCCCGCTGTATTTCCGTTGGTTACGATTTGTATTCGCTCGGCGGTGGAGGCTTTTGCTACTCCAAAAGTCCCTCTGACCGGTAGCCCTTTTTTGAATAAATTAATTGATATTGTTCTGTTTTTCGGGGATAAAAATATTGCCCTATTCGCAGGGGCTGTTTTCGCTTTGTTGGTTCTTATCCGCCAAAAAAAGACAATGAAATCGGGTTTGACGGCGTTTGTTCAAACGGCTTTGTTAAGCGGTGGCGGTATCATTTTAATTACGGCTGCGGGTGGTGCTTTTGGCGGGATGTTGCAACAAACGGGCATCAGCAGCCGTATTGCCGATATGACCAAAGACTACCAGATGGCATTAATTCCGTTGGCGTTTTTCGTTACAGCCGTTGTACGTACGGCACAAGGTTCGGCAACGGTGGCCTTAATTACGGCTTCAGGAATTTTAGCCGGAATGGCACAAAATGCCAATTTAGGCTTCAATCCCGTGTATTTGTGTCTGGCGATTGGGGCAGGGGCAAAATTAGTGCCTTGGATGAATGATGCAGGTTTTTGGATCATGTGTAAAACAAGTAATCTCACCGAACGCGAAGCGTTGAAAACCATAGCCCCCATGCAAACCATCATGGGACTTGCCGGTCTTATCTTGACCATGATTGCAGCGCAACTTTTTCCAATGATTTAATAAGAACGTCGGCAGGGGTTTAAACGGACTAACCAACCCTTGCCGACGTTAAGTAGGTCAGACTTTCTAAGTTTTCAATACTATTGATTTTCAAACATTAAAACCTAAAACTTGGAAAGTCTTGTTCTGCATAAAAACATAATATGAAAAGCGTAAGTGAAAATACTATAGTACAAACAAGCCCATTAGACAATGTCGGCATTGTCTGTCATGCATTTGGTGTACGAAAAGGGGCCGTTGTTTTGGAGCATATTGTAGTGGCGCAGGACATTCCGATGGGGCATAAAGTGGCCTTGCAGGATATACATGAAGGAGAAGAAATTGTACGCTACGGACAGGTCATTGGCTATGCTAATGCCGGTATTTATACAGGCGAATGGGTGGATGAACGAAAAATGAACTTGCCTCAACCGCCTGATTTAGAAAGCATTCCATTGATCATTAATCCGTTAGGCGATTCTAAAGAAGTACAAGCAGAACCGTTAGACGGGTTTACCTTTGAAGGTTACCGAAATGTGGATGGGAGTGTCGGAACTAAAAATGTATTGGGAATTACCACCAGTGTACAATGCGTGGCAGGAATCACCAATTACATTTCCAATAAAATCAAGCAGGAATTACTGCCTAATTATCCTAACGTGGACGATGTCTTTGCCTTCAATCACAGCTACGGTTGCGGTATTGCCATCAATGCACCTGCGGCTATCATTCCGATTCGGACGATTCAGAACATTGCGCAAAACCCCAATTTTGGCGGTGAAATCATGGTGATTGGATTAGGTTGTGAAAAACTCCGACCCGAACGTTTATTGCCCACTATCGACAACAACGGGGACTCTTCCATACTCTATTTGCAGGACGAGGCCTTTAATGGCTTTGAAGAAATGGTGGACGGAATCATGGAGATGGCCGAGAAACATTTGAAAAAACTGAACAATCGAAAACGCGAAACGTGCCCTGCGGCGGACTTGGTCGTAGGAATGCAATGCGGTGGCAGTGATGCTTTTTCGGGAATAACGGGAAATCCAGCTTCCGGTTTTGCGGCTGATTTGATTGTGCGGGCTGGCGGAACAGTGATGTTTTCGGAAGTGACGGAAGTAAGGGATGCAGTGCATTTATTAATTCCCAGAACTTCTACACCCGAAGTTGCCCAAAAGCTCAAAAAGGAGATGCAATGGTATGACGACTACCTTGAAAAAGGACTGGTGGACAGAAGCGCTAATCCAACGCCGGGCAACAAGAAAGGCGGCTTGAGTAACGTCGTCGAAAAAGCGTTGGGTTCCATTGCCAAATCGGGCACGAGCCCTATCGTGGATGTGGTTGCTCCGGGCGAAAAAATACGTCGGAAAGGCTTGAATTTTGTTGCCACTCCCGCCAGTGATTTTGTGTGCGGTACGCTGCAATTGGCCGCCGGAATGAACATGCACGTCTTTATTACTGGTCGAGGCACCCCTTATGGCTTGTCGATGGTGCCAGTGATCAAGGTTAGTTCCAATTCAAAATTGAGTAACCGATGGTTTGATTTGATTGATTTTGATGCGGGCCCTATTGCTTTTGGCGACAAAACCATTGAAGAAATGGGTTGGGAATTGTTTCACCTTATTTTGGAAGTGGCGAGTGGCAAACAAAAAGTAGCTGCCGACCGGTTGGGCATTCACAATGACTTGGTATTGTTCAATCCCGGACCATTAACGTAAATGGTTGATGGAGCGCTGATTAAAACCGATAAAAAAATCAGCGAAAATCAGCGTTCCCGAACTCTTTCGGGATTCGCGTCATCCGCGTTCCAATAATTTATTGATTATTAATTTTTTACAACAAAATATGGAAAAGGTAGGATTTGTCGGACTCGGAATAATGGGGAAACCCATGGCTTTGAACTTATTGAAAGCCGGCTATTCCGTGTCTGTTTTGAGTAAAAGCGCTGCCGCTGCCGAATTGACGGAATCCGGTGCGACGGCATACGCCACCAATAAAGAACTGGCGGCGCAATGCGATGTTATCATCACAATGTTGCCCGATTCGCCCGATGTAGAACAGGTAGTTTCGGGAACTGACGGTGTCTTGGAAGGAATTCAATCGGGAGCCTTATTTATTGATATGTCCACCATTGCGCCGGCTACGGCAGTCAATATCTATCAATTGATGAAGGCTAAAGAGGTAGAAGCATTGGACGCACCCGTATCAGGCGGGCAGGTCGGAGCCATTGGTGCTTCCTTGTCCATTATGGTTGGGGGAACTGCTGCGGCTTTTGAACGGGCGTTGCCGTTGTTTCAGGCCATGGGCAAAAATATTGTCCACATCGGAGAGCCTGGTGCAGGACAAACCACGAAAGCCTGTAACCAAATGATTGTCGGTATGACGATTCAGGCCGTGGCAGAGGCGTTTGCATTAGCCCAAAAAGCAGGGGTTGATTTGGAGAAAATGCGGGAAGTGCTGTTGGGAGGATTTGCTCAAAGTCGCATTCTTGACCTTCACGGCAAACGCATGATTGACCGTAATTTCAATCCCGGTTTCAAAATCAAATTACATAAAAAAGACATGGGTATTGCACTTCAAACGGGCGAAGCGTTTTCAGTTCCACTAAAAGGAACAGCATTGGTAGCGGCTCAAATGGAAGCCGCTGTCGCGCAGGGAAACGGGGAATTAGACCACAGTTCGCTGTTTATGCTACTGAGCCCAGCCTCCTAACCCGCGCGGCGTACCGTCCCAATGGGGGAATTTTTAATACGAAACTCAACGCCTCTGCCGCTACGGCTTGTCCTCGAAGGGGCTTATCACACACTTTAAACTCCCCCTTCGGGGGCAGGGGGGCTCTTTACTACAATGAAACGCAGCAATTTTCTCAAAGCCATTACGGCGGGTTCCGCGGGAGCGGCCATTTTTGGATCTGATCATGCCAAGGCCGCGACCAAACCCGTTCCTCCCAAAAAAGTACTCATGAAAGTAGGGTGTCAATCGGGTGGTACAAGCGTTGAAAATCTGGAGTTTAAAGCGCGTCACGGGGTGTTTAATATTGATGGAGGTTCGCCGATAACTATTCCTGGTAAGGGATGGGATTTGGAAGATTCGTTGAAGAAAAAGGAAGCCTGTGAAAAATACGGGATCAGCTTAGATGCTTACCATTATCCGTTGACCTCTGCGGGGATTGACAAAGTGGCTTACCCGAATGTGATGCTGGGCAAAAGTCCCGAACGCGACCGGGAAATCGAAATTCTGCAACAAATGATTCAGGTAGCGGGCAAATCAGGCATTAAAGTATTGAATTATAATACGACGATTTTACCCGTTTTGCGAACTGGAAAATATACCGACCCCAAGCGCGGAAATGCCGAATACAGCGTATGGAATTATGAAGAGGCGTTGAAAAGAAATGACCCAAAAACAATCGCGGGGGATGTTTCTGTTGACCAACTATTTGAGCGCATTACGTACTTATTGGACCGTATTCTGCCCGTTGCCAAAGAATATAAAGTAAAACTCGCCAACCACATTGCCGACCCACCTGTACCTGCTGCTTATCGGGGAATCATGCGTTGGAACAGCCCTGATGTTTTTAAAGGCATTCAACGATTTGCAAAGCTTTATGACAGCGAATACCACGGTTTCAATTTTTGCATCGGCTCCATTGCCGAAGGCCTGAAAGATCCCAAAAATGACATTTATCCCATTATCAAATGGGTAGGGGAGCGCAATCAGATTTTCAACGTGCATTTGCGCAATATCAAAGGCAGTTTTAACAACTTTCAGGAAGTGTATCCTGACAATGGTGAAATGAATTTTGCGCAGGTAATCAGAGCGTTACGGGATGTAGGTTATGCCGGAATGGTCATGCCCGACCACGTGCCGCACCACCACGATCCGGCGAGCAGTTTACAGGCTTTTTCATTCTGTTACGGCTATATCAAAGGCTTGTTGCAAACCGTTTCAGAAGAAGTATAATCAAAAAATAGTTGGCTTTTGATTCCATTGACGCCGTTGCAGGTGTTCTCACCTGCAACTTACTGCTAACCACCAATCACCGGCCACTTACCACCGACCTCTAACACACATGCATTATACATCCGGACCCCGAATCAAAGAAATTGTCATTACCCCCATTGCCGTCATTGACCCGCCGCTCCTGAATGCCGCAGGATTGCACGCACCGTATGCGCTTCGTACCATTATGGAGGTGATTACCGACGACAATATTTCGG
This sequence comes from Runella sp., assembly GCF_027484545.1. Classification (GTDB taxonomy): domain Bacteria; phylum Bacteroidota; class Bacteroidia; order Cytophagales; family Spirosomataceae; genus Runella. The sequence goes on from NZ_JAIXST010000289.1 coordinate 30,288, forward strand.
GTATCAGTGAAATTCCGGGCAATATTGACATTGACATCGCTTTGAAAGCCGCCGGAGAACTGTTGATTGGCCGAGATGTATTTCAATTGAACGAAATTCGGCAGGTATTGGAAGAACGATTTGGCATGGAAAGTACGGCCGATAGAGGGACAAGGCCGTGGGATCAACGCAAAGTAGTCCATGTTTTCAGCGCCGTTGAAGTGGCTTGTCTGGATATTATTGGCAAAGTTACGGGAAAGCCGATCGTGGATTTATTGGGTGGAAAAATGCGGGATAGAGTGCCTTTCTCTGCCTATCTTTTTTACAAATACGAAGGGGCCGGCGGAGAATTAGCGTTTGATATTGACCCGAATGCAACGGGATGGGCCGCCGCGCGTCAGGCAAGTGCATTGAATCCGCAGGAAATTGTTGCCCAAGCTCAAGCCATGTGCAAAGAATTTGGGTTTCAATCCATTAAATTGAAAGGGGGCGTGTTTGAACCTCGTCAGGAAGTGGATGCCATGTTTGCCTTGTATGAAGCTTTTGGGCCCAAGGTGCCGCTCCGCATTGACCCCAATGCCCTTTGGACGGTGGAAACGTCTATCAAGTACGGTAAAGAAATGGAGCCCATTCTGGAATATTTGGAAGACCCTACCCGGGGACAGGAAAACATGGCAATGGTGCGGAAAGCCGTCAAAACGCCGCTTGCTACCAATATGTGTACGACCTCGTTTGATGATATTCCCGGCAGTATTGCCAAAGGTTCAGAGGACATTATTTTGAGCGACCACCACTTTTGGGGAGGGCTGCGTGCTTCCATGAACCTTTCGGCCATTTGTGAAACGTTCGGTCGCGGTTTGTCCATGCACTCCAATAGTCACTTGGGCATTTCATTGGCGGCCATGGTGCATTTAGGCGCTGCTATTCCCAAAATGACGTATGCTTTAGACACGCATTATCCCTGGCAATCGGATGAAGTCATTGTGGGTGGGCGCATCAAATTTGAAGAAGGGGCCGTACTTGTTCCTCAGGAACCGGGGTTAGGCGTAGAGCTTGACCGTGCAGCCTTGGCAAAACTGCATCAAAATTACCTCGCCTGCGGCCTCACCAAACGAGACGACGAACCCGAAATGCAAAAGAAAGTCCCCGGTTGGAAATTTAAGCCGGTTCGTTGGTAACTTTTTCCTTTCGGCTCGACTCTCGAACAATCAAGTGGGTTTTCAAGACCTGATGAACCGGTTTCCATTCGGAAACGTCAGCATTTATTTGATGAAGAAGTAAATGGGCGGCCTGTTTTCCTATTTCACGCACAGGTTGTTCGAGGGTCGTAAGAGATGGTTCAATGATGGATGAAATCGGGTCATTGCTGAAACCCACAATACCTAATTCCTGTGGGATTTTGACCCCTCTGCTTTTGGCAACCAGCATAATTTCAATGGCCGTTGGGTCATTGATGGCAAAAATAGCGTCGGGCGGCTGGGGTAAACTCAATAAATAATTAGCGTAAATGCGGGCTTTTTCTTCCGTTAAATCATAATGAATAATCAGTCCATTTTCAACCGGTAAATTATGTTTTTGTAACGCATCCAAATAACCTTGTAGTCGCAAACGACTCACCAATAGGGAAATAGGGCCCGCTAAATGCGCGATGCGCCGATAGCCCTGTTCAATCAAATGCTCCACCGCCTGAAACGCCCCGTTGTAATCATCAACAATGACCTGCGGGGTTTCCAATTCCGGACATACCCGGTTAAAAAATACCAACGGTACTTCCTTCCGTAATACTGCCCTGAAGTGGTCAACGTTATTGGTTTGCGCCGCTACCGAGACCAAAAGCCCATCAACACGGCTGCTCATCAGGGCTTTTACGTTGGTTACTTCGGTTTCGTAGGATTCGTCCGACTGGCAAATCATTACGTTGTAGCCCGCTTTAGACAGCACTTCCTGCGCCCCCATAATGATGGTAGGAAAGAAGTAATGCCGAAACTCGGGCACTAAAATGCCAATAATGTTTGTCCGACTTTTCAGCAATGCATTGGCCAATGGATTAGGCTGGTATTCCAATTGCTGCGCCAAATCCAGAATCATTTTTCTTGTACCAGCATGGATATCGGTATGGCCGCGTAAGGCGCGTGAGACGGTTGACTTCGAAATCCCCAACTGATTGGCAATGTCCATAATGGTTACCTGATGATGTCGCTTCCCTTCGGTCGGATTGGGCGGTTCGGGCAATGTAAAATGGTAATCACACGACTTACAAAAGTACCGTTGTTTGCCCCGAACAATGCCTGATTTTTGGACAAATTCAACTTCACGACATTTCGGACATTTAATCATAGTATTTGTACTATTCCTTTAAAAGAGACTTTTTGTTGTTTTCGGGTAAAAAACGAGAATACCACAAATAAAGTCAATATCGGATTTGAAATACTACTATCGCTACCAGTTTCGGGAAAGTTCCCGATAGTTTTTGTGGACAAAATTCAATTTTTTCTCTTGATTATTTAAAAATACCTTCTAATTTCAATCAAAATTGTAATTGAAACATTATAAAAGGCATTTTTATGATTGATTTTAAAACCCTTTAAAATTGTATAATTTTTATTTTAAAACCTCTAATCCTATGCTTCAGCGTGGGGATAGCCCAAGTAATAATCAAGAATGGCTTTAGCCTTGATTATCAGTATTTAGTATGAAACAACTTACACCATTTCTATTTTTATTGAGTTGTGCCGTTGTGATGGGACAAACCAAACCTTTGATTCTTTCAAATGAAAAGATAAAAATCAGTTGGAATCAAACGCAAGACGGTTGGGAAATCAATCTGGCAGCGGTTAAAAAAGGGAATAATTGGGTAAATCTAAAAACGCCTTTGGGCGAAAATACCCTTCTTTTCAGTGCTGAAAAACCAAAAAATACGCCCGATTCAGTCTTTAAATCCATTACCGGCGAAAAGTTTCCCGAAGACATTTATCATTATCAAACCAAACAATGGGCCGAAAGTACCAATCCTGTTTCATTAAATACGGCAGGAAAAGCCATTTATTTTTTTGCAAAAAAAGGATAACAAACGGCATCAAATAAGCTGACTTTTGAGCACGAAGCGGAAGCCGCTAAAGTGACCACCGAATGGAGTTTTGACCCCAAATTCCCCACCGATATTATCGTTAAACAAACGCTCACCCCTAAAACTGCAGGTTTCTTTTCGTTGGCTACGCCGACCATTGCCTCTGTGAGTGAAGCAGATATGGCTTGGGCTTCGGTACCGGGCTATTTTCAGGGAAATTTTATACAACCCAATTTTGCGTTGGCATACGCCTATGGACATGGCGTGCCTGCATTGCCTGTAGTGTATCGGGAGCGTTCAGCGAGCACGTTGAGTCCATTGGTCACGACCAAAAACGGCATTACGATTTCAGTCATTCCGGACCCAACGCTGTGCCGCGACCCGTGGGAAAAAGACAAAAACACGCACCAAAGTTGGAACATTGGACTTTCGCACAAAAACCGCAAATCGCAACTTTCGCCCACGCTGTACTATCCCGTGTTGGGTGAGCCCAAATCCGCGCTGAAAGTGGGGGAGGTGATCACGTATTCATTCCGTTACAGCTTGATTGATGGAGATTGGTTCAAAGCCATCAACCATGCCGCCTATGCTATTTTTCAACTCAAAGAAGCCCTCTCTTTACGCCAAAGCAAGCAATCGCTGACCGACCGTATCCAAAAAATGCACCATTATCTAACCGACCCAAAAACGTCCCTTTGGAATATTGAGGAGTACAAAGGGTTGAAAATAGGCGCGCAGTCGTATCTGGGCGGCGTGGTGGGTTCCAACAAAGACGCCATGAAAAATTCCGATTATGGCGCCATGTGGATGTTGGCAAAGGCTACCAACGACAGCTTGTTGATCAAAAATGTATTGCCTTACGCGCTGAATTTCAAGAGGGTGCAACAAATCACGGACGAGGGTTTTTTCAAAGGAGCCTTGGCGGGACAATATTATCTGGCTAAATCAAAACGCTTTACCGAAGAGTGGGGTGAGGTCGTGGAACCCATTGCCGTGACGTATTATACGATGTTGGACATTGGGAATATTTTACTTTTTGAACCCAACAACCAACCTCTTAAAACTCTTTTACAGTCGGGTGCCGAATGGTTGCTTAAAAATCAAAAAGCAAACGGAAGTTGGGCGGTAGCATACGACCGAAAAACCGAAAAGGAAGTTTACTGCGATATTCAGGATGTACGCCCTACCTTTTATGGTTTGTTGATTGCCTATCGCATTCTGAAAGATCCTAACTACTTGGCTGCTGCCCAAAAAGGAGCTGACTGGTTTGTAAAAAATGCCGTTGAAACGGGTGGTTTTCTGGGTGTTTGTGGTGATGCTCGCTACGCACCCGATTTTGCCACGGCACAATCCGCACAGGCGTTGCTGGATTTGTATGATATTACCAAAGATTCAAAATACAAAAACGCCGCCATTACGGCCGCAAAGGTGTATACTGCCTCCATTTATACGCACCCGATTCCTACTCACACTCTTAAAACTGTAAATGGTGGACAAAGGGAAGATTGGGAAATCTCGTAGGCAGGGCTGAGTTTTGAACACGGCGGCATTTTCGGTTCGTCCAATTCACAGGGGCCGATTCAATTGGCGAGTTATGCTGGGATGTTTATTCGCATGTATCAACTGACTAAGGAGCCCATTTTTGCGGATTTGGCGCGGGCTGGGGCGTGGGGACGCCATGCGTTTGTTGATGCCAAAACAAGAGTGGCTTCTTATCTATTGGCAAGCCATGAACCGTGGGGCGGGTCCGTATCCGCACCATGCGTGGTGGCAAATCGGGTGGATCAACGATTACCTTATGGCTGAAGCCGAACTGCGTTCCAACGGGCAGATGAAATTTCCGCGCGGATTTGTGGCTCCCAAAGTGGGGCCGCACCAAAGCTACGGTTTTGCTGCTGGAACAATCAATGGAGAACAAGCAAACCTTATCGTGAATGAAGACTTAGTAAAAGTAGATAATCCAACTATTGATTACATTCTGGCGGAATCGGAAAAGAAGGATAAGCTCTTTGTGGGATTGCTCAATAATCGCGCACAGGCTACTGATTTTCAGGTGACAGTGAAAGGGAAGTTAATGAAGAAACAGCTTCCGGCCGTTGGGCTTGAGGTAATGACGATTGAAAAATGAAACCGAATGATTAAAAAGGGAAGGAGCAAGCAGATTTATTTTCGCTTCAAGACAGATAAGTCCGTTTTAGCCAAGATTTCGTTAGCCTTTGCCAGTTTATCAGAAAATGGAATCTTTCCATCTTTTGATTTGAGAGCGGGCAACGTTCTTTTTTCAATTTTGGAAATAGTCTTGACTTTCATGGAGGGAGAATTTTAAAATAAAGTTAAAGAATTATTTTTTCCTAATCAAGAAAGCATGGTATGGAAGGTTTGGAACAAAAGGTTCTAATTCGTTATTCATAACACCAAACATTTCAAAAGCTAAATCAAGTTCACGAAAACTATGATTAATTGCAATTCTGTAAAGACGATTTCGAGCCGGTGAGTTGCCTGAAAAATAGATTTGATGATGAGGATATAAAGAAAAATAATGGCTCACAATTTGAAAAATTGTGGCTAAAACCTTTTCAGTGTCTCCATTATCTGTTACTACGGCATCATCAACCTCATTCGTTAAAGTATTTACATCGCCCAAAGCAAGATTATAAATTCCTGTAAAAGAGGTTTCTTGAAAAGCAATAACTTTATTTATAATCCCTTTTGAACCAATACTTTCAAAGAAGAATTCTGTAGAATTTTGATTTGAATAAAATAAATAACTCGGGTAGTTCACAAAAATATTTTTTACAAAACTAAGCAAAACCGTTTTGAACTCAACCATTGATACTGCCGTCATCTTCATCTTCTCGGCCTTTGTGCTGGCCATCGGGATGTTGTTTGCCCGAACGGGCCGCAACCTCAAATCCTTCTTTGCGGGAGGAGAGGCGGTGCCGTGGTTCATTGGTGGATTGTCGCTTTTTATGTCTTTTTTCTCGGCCGGCACCTTTGTGGCATGGGGTTCTATTGCGTACAAACACGGCTGGGTAGCGGTTACGATTCAATGGACTATGTGCCTCGGAGCTATTGTTACTGGGCTTTTTTTATCTCCTCGCTGGCGGGCAACGGGCAATCTGACAGCGGCAGAATTTATTCGTGAACGACTCGGTGAGCGCGTTCAGAAAACCTACATCGGTATTTTTACGTTGGTGTCAGTTTTTATCAAAGGCTCGGTATTGTATCCCGTTGCCAAACTGGTGAGCATTTCGTTGGGATTTCCGTTGGTGGAATCGACCATTTGGGGCTGTTTATGATTGCCTATACCGCCATGGGTGGACTATGGGCCGTGATGGTAACCGATATTCTTCAGTTCGTTATTCTGACGGCGGCGGTGTTTATTCTGTTGCCGCTTTCGTTGGCCAAAGTGGGTGGTTTTGAGAAGTTTACGCAATCTGGTTCATCGTCACATTTGGTGAAAGTCAGGGTTTGGGTTGTAATTTTGAAGAATGGACTCTCCCTTCCTTTTGCCTTCCAAGCTCGACTTAGAACTACTTGATTACGAACTTTACCC
>NZ_JAIXST010000008.1 GCF_027484545.1 Runella sp.
AAACATTTTTGGCTTAAATTAGAAGACTACAAATGTAAAGACTCCCTCAAAAAAGCAGTCGATAATATTTTAGTGGAAGTCAAAACTAAATACACGATTACTTTTACTTGATTGCTTAAAAAGAGAGTAAATCACATAAAACAAACATATTATGAACAGGATTGAAGCAATTTTAACCATTGACACGGATAACCTTCCGGACAATTTTCAAGAAATAATAAAACATGAGCAGGAAGTTGTTGCCAAATGGAAAGAAGAAGGAATTTTAGAACATTTATTTTTAAGACAAACCAGAAACGGAGCTGTATTAATCTTTAAAGGGGTTAACGAAGACGAGGTTAAAGAATTAATGGCGACACTTCCCCTGTACAAACTGAAAAAAAGTGTTGAATACCTGAACTTGATACAACAGTTTTAAAACCTGACTAAAAGTTGATATATTCTACCGCTAACAGCGGCTTGGCTTTATGGACTGACGTACTTAATTGAACGTTAGTCCTTTTTATTTACAAAGAATTTAATTTCCCCTACTCCCCTTCTCTCACGCCAGCCTCGGGCTTCAATACATACACATCCAACATCGCCTTAGGACGGGCAAGGTATTCTCGTAGGAGCGTTTTTACGGAATAGCCATCGGGGACATCTTGCGCCGCAAAGCCAATGGCATCCAACCCTTCGTGACCGGCTAAATAGAGTGCCCGGGCATTATGGAAATTTTGAGAAATCACCGTGACTCGGTCCTGTCCGTATATTTCCCGGCATCGAATCACTGAATCGTAGGTCCGGTATCCTGCCGTGTCCAGCATCATCGCATCTTCCGGAACACCCAGTTTAGTCAGGGCCTGTTTCATGGCTTTAGGCTCGTCGTAGGTTTCGGCTTCTTTGTTTCCGCTCAAAATCAGGTATTTCACTTTTCCTTCTTTAAACAACAACGCCGACGCTTCCATCCGATACCTAAAAAACAGGTTTTCCTTTCCCCGCGCCACGTATTTACTCGTCCCCAACACTAATCCTACATCATTGGAAGGCAGCGATTTGAGGTCAAAAAACACTTTATTTTTCGTTGTGTCCACCACAATCCAATTACACATCAATACCAGTACCACCACTCCAAAAACCGTCCAGAATCCCGCTTTGATGAGTTGTTTCAAGAGCGAAACCCGCAGACGTCGTGAGTGACGCATGGCATTGATGTGTAAGAGTGCCGTTTTCAATTGAGTATGTTATCTAAAATAGTCCTAATTGTCCATTTTCATCCCTCGTGGTTGACGTCACCGATTCCTCCTCTCCTTCCGGTTCAGCAACAACGTCGGGCATTTCAATTTCCCGCGAAGGTTGACTCGTGGTTTCCGGCAACGAAGCAATCTGCTTTATTTCTTTGATTTTTAAGGGTGAAACTCGGTTGCCCAATGCTTTCCAACCCCGTACATCCACAAAGCTATCCAAAACAATCTCTTCCTTCTGGGTTTCTGTTTTGCTTTTTTCCAGTACAACTTCCATGCGAGGATGCGCATCGGTCGAAACAAAAATCAATTTTGAACCTTTTGTATCTCCGATAAAGGAAAATTTCTTATCCAGCGTCGTAGTTTCGATTCTGAAACGCTTGGCAAAGTAGTTTTTTTGCAACGCCTCAAAATACACCACCGCAATAGCTCGTTCCGGCACAAACTTCTCCAGGCGAATCAGGTCTTTGGGTTCGTAGCGATTAGTGAGGTCATACCCGGTCAGTTCATACTGCCCGTCTTTGTACAGCACCAAAATCGTATCTCCATTGTCGAAATTTCCTAAATACTGCCCACGCTCATCGCGATTCAGACGTCCCAAAACGCTGTCGTACCACATATTCACGCCACCCAAGGTAGAAGCTCCTGCTGACTTAAAAGCTACTTTACGGGCAGGAAACTTAGTCATTACATTGCCTATTGCCGAGCGATTCTTAACGCCCAATTGAGAAAAGTTAAAATCAAACACCTTAATCCGCGCCGTACTTTGAGCCGTAAGGTTGACCGTAATGATTTCGGCTTCTCCGTTGTCATTGGCACTGAAATAAGTAATTTTTGACTTGTTGGTGCCCAGGGTTACATCATACTCTTTGTCACGGGTAATACCCGAAACCGCAAAACGCTTGGCATAACTAACGCCCGATTTGCCGTCCAAATAAGTCACATTATATACTTTACGCTCGTCGTTTTTCTTAAACACGGCCACGTAAATAATTTCTTTTCCTACAAAGACCTTATCGGCCACCCGAACAATCTTGTATTTACCATCGCGTCGAAATATGATAATATCGTCAATATCGGAACAATCCATGACATATTCATCCTTTTTCAACCCATAACCAATAAATCCTTCTTCCCGGTTGACATACAGTTTTTGGTTGGCCGCCGCTACTACAGTAGCCGCTATCGTGTTGAAAGAGCGTATTTCAGTGCGGCGTTCGCGATTTTTACCGTATTTTTTCAGTAAATCTTTATAATAATTAATCGCATAACGGGTCAGATGCACTAAATTATCTTCCACTTCCGTGAGTTCAGACTCTAATCTGCGCATGGCCTCGTCGGCTTTGAAAGCGTCGAATTTGGATATACGTTTAATGCGCAGTTCAGTCAGGCGCAGAATATCTTCTTCGACGATTTCGCGGTAGAAATCAGCCTTAAAAGGCGTTAAGCCGGCATCAATGGTCTGAATAACTGCCTCGAAAGTTTCGCATTCTTCAATATCCCGATAAATACGATTCTCGATGAATATTTTTTCCAACGAACTGTACAGCAACTTTTCTTTCAACTCAAACCGTTTGATTTCGAGTTCGCGTTTAAGAAGATGCACCGTTTGATCATTGCACGTTTTCAGAATGTGAGAAACCGTCACAAAATGCGGCTTGTCGTCAAAAATAACGCAGGCATTGGGTGAAATACTTACCTCGCAATCCGTAAAAGCATATAGGGCATCAATCGTAATATCCGGTGAAACCCCGGGAGCCAAGTGGATAACAATCTCTACGTCTTTGGCCGTAAGGTCTTCCACGGCCTGCATTCCCTTCTCGGGTTTTTTAATTTTTATTTTTCCTTCTTCACTGGCTTTTATAATGGATTCTTTGACCGAAGTCGTGGTCGTGCTGAAAGGAATATCACGAATAACCAACGTTTTTTTGTCCAACTCTTCAATCTTAGCCCGCACACGAACTTTCCCGCCCCGCAACCCATCGTTGTAGTTGGTTACATCAATGTATCCACCTGTTGGAAAATCCGGAAAGAGCGCAAAAGGCTGCCCTTTGAGAATGGCGATGGAGGCTTCGAGCAATTCCACAAAATTGTGCGGCATTATCTTGGTCGAAAGCCCGACGGCAATCCCCTCTACGCCCATAGCCAACAACAACGGAAACTTAACGGGTAAGGTAACAGGTTCGCGCTTGCGACCGTCGTAACTCATTTGCCATTCGGTAGTATCTTCGTTGAATACTACATCATTGCCAAATTTAGAAAGGCGAACCTCAATGTAACGGGCCGCCGCAGCGCCGTCGCCCGTACGAATATCACCCCAACTTCCCTGCGTATCAAACACTAACTCTTTCTGACCCATGTTCACCAATGCTTCATTAATGGAAGCATCGCCGTGTGGGTGATACTGCATGGTAGAACCGATCACGTTGGCCACTTTGTTAAAACGCCCATCGTCCATTTCCTTGAGGGCATGTAATATACGCCGCTGGACAGGTTTCAGGCCATCTTCAATGTTGGGAACGGCACGTTCTAAAATTACGTAAGAAGCATAATCCAAAAACCAGTTTTGGTACATATCCGCTACCGCCAGTTGGTCATGGAGCGTATCTTTAGCAGGGTCTTTTTCTTCAGGTAATGTGTCGTTAATCTCGCTCATTGGTTAGTGTTGCGTGATTTGTAATTTAAGGATTCAGGCGTTGAATTTTAAAAGCCAATCGCTAAATCGCAAATGGTAAATCACAAATTTTCAAAATGTAAATATACAAAAAAATGTGCAAAAATCACCTTTTAAGCCCATTCAATGCCTTTCTTTAGTAGCAAAAGCGTTTGAGCCTCGCGACTCTCCGGCTCGGGTTGATAATCATACTTCCAGCCCGCCAAAGGGGGTAAACTCATCAAAATGGACTCGGTACGCCCTCCAGTTTCCAAACCGAATTTGGTTCCCCGATCCCAAGCCAGGTTAAATTCCACGTACCGTCCGCGCCGAACTAACTGCCATTGCTTTTCAGCATCTCCAAAAGAAAGCGCTTGGTTTTTGAGCATCAGGTGCGTATAAGTAGGGGCAAAAGTTTCTCCCACTGCTTTGACAAAATCAAATAATTTCAATTTTTCAAGGTCTGATTCCGGCTTTTGATAATCGAAAAAAATCCCTCCTACCCCTCTGGTCTCCTGACGGTGAGGGATAAAAAAGTAATCATCCGCCCATTTTTTATATCGGGAATAATACTCAGGATGGTGTTGGTCGCAGGTATTTTTCAATTGTTGATGAAACCATTGGGCATCTTCGTCCACTACGTAGTGAGGCGTGAGGTCGATGCCGCCGCCAAACCAACTGGTGCCGTTTGACATTTCAAAATAACGCACGTTCATGTGAATAATGGGCACCATCGGGCTGACGGGGTGCATCACAATCGAAACTCCCGTAGCAAAATAATCAGCCTGTTCGGAAAGGTTCATTTGGCGCATCAACGCCTCAGACGTCTGACCTTGAACCTGAGAGAAGTTGACCCCTCCTTTTTCGATGATATTTCCCTCTTGGAGAATCCGGGTGCGTCCTCCGCCTCCGCTGTGGTGTTTCCAGTTGTCTTCCTGAAAGTGACCGCGGCCGTCAGCCGTTTCTAAAGCTTGGCAAATTTGGTCTTGCAGGGTTTGAAAATAAGTAGCAATTGTTTCGCGCATAAATTTGGAAAATCCTCCCTTTCCCCTTTCAGGAGAAAGGGCCGGGGATAGGGGTTAAAATCGCTAAAAAATCAAATAGTACTCTTTTAATAAAGTTCGAAAATCGTCGGAATACTTACCGTCATTATCGTGAATATAAAGAGTTTCCGTAAAATACTCCTTTTTTTTTCGTTCAAAAGTCGTAATCTTCCGAAAAACAGGTTTCCCCTGACGGGAAAAGATGTGCAGTTGACGTGTCGGGTGTAATTCCAACGGGGTCAAAAAATCAATCAGTCGTTGGGTTTCAAAAGGGGGCAATAATACAACAAAACGCCCGGTATCCGCCAATAATCGCGCCACCGACAGCGCCAAATCGCTTAATGAAAGCGTCTCAGTGTGCAAAGCACGATTCCGTTCTTCACGCGGTGACAGCAAATGTTTGTCAAAGAAAGGAGGATTGCTGATGATTAAATCGTATTTCGAGGAGTGAGGACTTTCCGGTTTTCTCCAATTTTGGATAGCTGCCTGAACTACTGAAATTCTTTTCAGAAAAGGGCTTTGGATTACATTCTCAATGGCTTGTTCCACATTTTGCGCCTCAATTTCCACCGCATCTATTTGCATTTTGGCGTTGCGTTGCGCTATCATCAAGGCCAACAATCCCGTACCGGTGCCAATATCCAACGCGTGTGTCACGTCCGTTACCTCCGCATACGCCCCCAAAATACACGCTTCCGTACAGACCCGCAATGCACTGCGGTCGTGCCAAACGGCAAATTGCTTGAAACAAAAAAAAGGAGCCGGAATTCGGGGCATTGGGCAAACGCAGGAATTTAAAACACAAATTTACACCATCTTGTGGAAGCACAAAAACGGCAGTTTTACCGTTTGGATATATGACGAAAGTCGCCTATTTTTGATTTTACACAGTCTTCCTTTCTCCTCTGCTACATGAAACTGATTCCCATCAAAGAAACCTTCGAAGAAAACGAAGAATTCATAGACCACCCGCTGTGCCAGGACATACTTCCGATGTCGGTTGATTATTACAAAAAAATAGGGTATGTCGCTCCTTGGATTGGCTATTTTGCCCAACACAATGGAAAATTGGTAGGAAGTGCGGGTTTCAAAGGTGCCCCGGTCAATGGAAAAATAGAAATTGCGTACGGCACTTTTGAGGAGTTCCAAAACCAAGGAATGGGAACCGAAATTTGTAAGCAATTGGTCGAAATATCCCTTCAAACCGACCCAAGTGTAAAAATTACTGCCCGTACTTTAGAGAACGACGGTTATTCAGCTAAAATATTGATTAAGAATCATTTCACAGCCGTGGGAACGGTCATTGACCCCGAAGATGGGGAGGTTTGGGAGTGGGTGTATGAGGGGAAGAGAGCAGTTATTGCCACTTGAAAACTTTTTACAATTCCTTTTGCAAAAGACGAGGGTATTGGGCATACTTGTATAACCGATTTGGAGGTCTTATTCAAATAAAAATAGGTATTGTAAATTAAAGTGGCATTCTGTTATTTAAGCAGATTTCTCCCAAAACTGTTGCCATTTATGATTAATTTCTACTGTTTTGAGAATAGCAAGACTTTCCGAACCATCGTAGCTCCAAGCCATGCCTTTCTTTTTTTGCCGATGAGCAACGATTAAGTCATTGGCCTTTTCGAGGCAACCACTGCCAATCTTTTTACCAGCGGTTTTCCTGCGTTCATAATTGATGATTTCAATTCGATGCTTGCTTAGATATTCAATTAGTTCTTGCTTTTTGAGTTCATT
>NZ_JAIXST010000158.1 GCF_027484545.1 Runella sp.
AGAGAATGAACTTAATAACAGGCCAAGAAAAAGACATGATTTTCAAACACCAAATCAAATTTTTAATCAATTAACTAACCATCAAGAAGTTGCATTTGTAACTTGAATCCTGCTTATTTTTTTAAAATAATATCTTACTTTTGCCACACTTATTCCTAAACCCTTCCAAACTATTTACCCTAAAAACCTTCCCATCACTCGGGGAGGTTTTTTTATTTTAATCAAAAAATAACTTTGACTGCTTTTCTTGCGTTCTATTCTACGTAATATTGCACATCATTTAAATTCAACCATTTTTTACAACAATGAAAACTAAATTTCTGCGAAACGTTTTAGTAATGGCTTTGGCGGCAGGGTCGTTCCAAGCCATCGGCCAGTTTACTCAAGCGCCTCTTCCCTACGCTTTTGATGCGCTCGAACCCCATATCGATAAAGCCACCATGGAAATCCATTATGGACGCCACCATAAAGCTTATATCACCAACCTTAACGCGGCTTTGGCAGGTAAACCGGAAGAAAAAATGACGCCAGAAGCTTTGGTAAAAAGTATTACCAAAGAAACAGCTCCTGCGGTACGCAACAACGGTGGAGGTCACTGGAATCACACTTTTTTCTGGAGTATCATGGCTCCGGGCAAAGGCGGAATGCCATCAGGTGCTTTAGCGGCAGCTATCACCAAAGATTTTGGTTCTTTTGACGAATTCAAAACGAAATTCAAAGCCGCAGGTACGAGCCGTTTCGGCTCAGGTTGGGCGTGGTTAATCGTAAAAGACAAAAAATTGATGATTACCTCTACTCCCAATCAGGATAATCCGTTGATGCCGGTTGCAGATGTGCAGGGAGAGCCGATTTTAGCAGTAGACGTATGGGAACACGCTTATTATTTGAAATACCAAAACAAACGTCCTGATTATTTAGATGCTTTTTGGAATGTAGTAAATTGGGACAAAGTAGCTGAACTTTATACAGCAGCAGTAAAATAATCACATTTCATTGTACATAAAAAAGGAGGATGCGGTTAAGCATCCTCCTTTTTTATGTGTTCTTGTTATTTTCATCTTCTTTGGGTGGTACTTCCAACGTAGGTTCAGGCTCAATGATCACCTCATCAGGCTTCGCTTCTTCTTCATCAGCAGCCGTTTCTGCTTCTGTCTTTTCTCCTTCCTCAGTGCTGTTTTCTACAATTGGTTCACTCGTACTATCCGATTCAGAATCAATTTCAGCATCCGACTCCGGTTGAGTTTCAGTATGAGGCTCATCTAAACGGGGAAAAAATGTTCCCTGAAACATCAGGATGATACATACTCCAACAAAGATACAGGCATCTGCAAAGTTAAAAATAGGCGTTGTGTAGTATTGACCACCCCAAACCGGTACCCACTCAGGAACAAACCCTTCCCAGAAATCTATGAAAACCATGTCAATCACTTGCCCATGAAACCAAGGTGTCGGAGAGCCATAAGGTGCATTACCAATTAAAACCCCATAGAAAATACTGTCTATCAAATTGCCGATTGCACCTGCCAATATCATAGACATAGCCCAAAGCAAACCGCTTGAGGCACCTCGAACGGCCAAACGAACCATGTACCACGCAATAAAAACCATAGCTCCCAACCGAAAGGTGGTCAGGAATAATTTACCGTACTCGTGATCTATCTGCATCCCAAATGCCATTCCCGGATTAGTCACGTAGTAAAGTTTCAACCAATCACCAATGATACGAATCTGACCCGCAAAACCGGGAGACATGTAATGATTCACCAGTAATTTAGAAGCTTGATCTACCGCAATAAGCAGAAGGGCAAATAAAAAAAACTTGAAAGGATTCTTGGCGGTGTGACTCGTCATTCAGCTGTCTGTTAATCTTAAAGTAATTACTGTTTATTAAGTTTCTATTGACGACTCCGCGTCGGCTTTGTGATGCGGCTGCAATTAACGGATGACTTTCTGTTGATGACGACGCTCTACTTCGCGTTTGATGAGCAAAAACTCCCGGCTGCTTTGACCAGCAATGGATTTGTTTTCTTCTGCACGACGAAATAAATAAGGCATTACCGACTCCACAGGCCCATAAGGCACGTATTTAGCTACGTTATAGTCTGCATTAGCTAAGTTATAAGAGATATTATCGCTCATACCCAACAGTTGCGCAAACCATACATGAGGGTCATTGTGCGGAATATTCTTTTTGTTCATTAATTCGATACAGTATTGACAGCTGTATTCATTATGGGTTCCTAAACAAAAAGAAATAACATCGCGATTGTCAAGACAAAATTCAATGGCTTTATTGAAATCATGATCAGTGTCTTCTTTAGTAGCATGAATCGGATCCTGATATTCGCTTTCACATGCTCTCTGACGTTCTTTTTCGAAATAAGCTCCTCTCACTAATTTTGCACCCAGGCAATATCCTCCTAATTTAGCTTCACGAGTAGCCTGTTTAAGATTTTCAAGCATATCGTGACGATACATTTGAAATGTGTTATACACAATCGGCCCGCGAGTATTGTATTTCTTCATCGCTTTGTAAGCCAATTGATCTATTACGTTCTGAATCCAGCTTTCTTCGGCATCCACAAAAATCTTGACGCCCAACTCATACGCTTTTTGGCACAGGCTATCTACTCTCATCTGTATGCGCTCATAAGCCGCCTGTTCTTCTTTGGTAAGAATCTCTCCCGCCTGAATTTTTTCCATGAGCGGCGTCGACCCCACTCCCGTTACTTTAAAAACCGAAAAGGGTACCGCAGTGGTCTTATTTGCTTTTTCGATAGTACGCAAAATTTCCTCCGTGGTTTTATTAAAACTCCCTTCGTTGTCTTCCCCTTCCACCGAATAATCTAAAATAGTACCAACTCCCGATTTTACCAAATTTTGTATGGTTTTTTCGCACTCATTAATATCTTCACCACCACAAAATTGGCCAAACAAACTGGCTTTTATAAGTTTTTTGACAGGCAGTCGCAATAAAAGCGAGAGTTTTATAAAAAAAGTTCCTAATTTTACAAGCCAAACCTGGTTCATCATTGAAAATAACCAATAGGTTGTCTTGAGTTGAAAATTGGTCTTGGATGAAAACGCGACCGAAGTGTCTTCAAATGAAACACCCGTTTGGGGTGCGACAACACTTGTAGGCATAGTTGTAGTGTTTTGTTTATAATACAATTCGGACTACCGAAACAACGGGTTGCCGAGACATCGGACTGCCGAAGCGGATGCAAAATTACGAAGTTTTAATCGCTTTCAAATTGTTAATATTAAGATTGTTGTACTAATTAATTTTTTTTAGTTATGAGTGCCACCTTAGAGATTTTACCGATGAGCACGTGGATTGATACGGGAGGTAAGCCGCTCGTTATCGCAGGGCCGTGCAGTGCCGAAACCGAAGAGCAAGTACGGGAGACCGTTAGCCAAATCAAAGCCGAAGGATATGCCAACGTGATTCGTGCCGGTGTATGGAAACCTCGTACCCGCCCTGGTAGTTTTGAAGGGATGGGCGAAGCCGCATTGCCTTGGTTGGTTGAAGCTAAAAAAGAGACTGGCCTTCCTATTGCCGTAGAAGTAGCTACTCCTCAGCATATTGAGCTTGCACTCAAATATGGTATCGATATTTTATGGATTGGCGCCCGTACGACCGTTAATCCTTTCAACGTACAGGATTTAGCCGATGCGCTGCAAGGCGTTGATGTTCCTGTTCTCATTAAAAACCCCGTTAACCCTGATTTAGCCCTTTGGATTGGTGCATTTGAGCGTATCAACCGTGCCGGTATTAAGAAATTGGGCGCCATTCACCGCGGTTTTTCCAATGCGCAGGAAACCAAGTATCGCAACTCACCGATGTGGAACATTGCCATCGAACTCAAAACGATGTTCCCAGAACTGCCGATGATTGGCGATCCAAGCCACATGGCGGGTAAACGCGCCTATTTGTTTGAATTGGCGCAGCGTGCTTTAGATTTAAACTACGACGGTTTGATTATTGAATCTCACCGCGACCCAGACAAAGCATGGTCGGATGCATCTCAGCAGTTGACTCCTCACGCCTTGGGGGAAATGCTTCACGAATTACACGTTCGTAAGCCACAATATGGTACCGACTACCAAAACGATTTGGAAAACCTCCGTAGTAAATTAGATAACCTTGACCGTGAATTACTGGAAATTTTGGGTACACGGATGTCATTGGTTGAACAATTAGGCGAATACAAACGTGATAACAACGTGGCCGTTTTACAAATGGATCGTTGGAGACAACTTCGTAAAAATCGCGCAGACTTAGGAAAACAAATGAATTTGTATCCTGATTTTGTAGAAGAATTGTTTGAATTGATTCACATGGCTTCTATCCGTAAACAGACAGAAGTAATGAATAACATACCGACAGCATAGATTGCACTCTGTTTTCGCCGACAACATAAAGAAGCCTCTTTCGTCCTGAAAGGGGCTTCTTTATTGTTATCGGTATATCTCTGCGCTTTTTTAGTGCCAAAATTGACGGAATTCATCTCAAAATCCTGCCTTTAAGTAGCATTCCTACCTCGAAAAAGCGTTTTTTTTGTATTTTTGGATTAAACCAAATTACCACTTCCCAATGAAAAAATTATCCTTCATCATCACACTGTTAATTACCCATTGTGCCTTACTGACTTTGGCACAAGCCCCCACCCTTCCAAATTATCACGCAAATGACCGTTTTGAGCAATTAGGAACGGGGTTACCTACTCCCAATACCACACGTACAGCCTCCGGTGCTCCAGGTAAAGAGTATTGGCAACAACGAGCGGACTACGACATCAAGGTGGAATTGGATGAACCCAACAACAAAATCATTGGCTCAGAAACCATTACCTATTTCAACCAATCGCCTGATGCTTTGCCTTATGTGTGGATTCAATTAGACCAAAATCTTTTTGCCAAAAACTCTCCCGGACCAATATCTCGTACAGGTGACCTTGGTAATCAGACAAGTATGGCAAGTTTGTCAACCATTACCGATATGAATTATTCGAATTCTGATTATGGTTACAACATTCTTTCGGTGAAAGATACCAAAACAGGGAAACCACTTCGCTACACCATCAACCAAACCATGATGCGGATTGATTTACCACAGCCGATTCAGTCCAAACAGAGTTATTCGTTTTCGATGGAATGGAACTACCGAATTGTAGAGTTTTCAAAAGGGGGGCGCCGCACGGGTTTTGAAGCATTTAAAGACGGTAACAATGTCTACGAAATTGCGCAGTTTTATCCTCGTCTTTGCGTTTATGACGACGTAACTGGCTGGCAACACAAGCAATATTACAGCCAAGGAGAGTTTGCGCTGTCTTTTGGAAATTTCAAAATGGCCATTACGGTACCTGATGATCACGTATTAGGCGCTACCGGCGAACTCCAAAACGCTGCCCAAGTGCTTACTCCCACCCAATTGAAAAATTTTGAAAGAGCAAAAACATCTGATAAAGTAGTGGTCATTGCCTCACAGGAAGAGCGTGAAAAAGCAGAGAAAAGTAAACCAAGCGGAACGCCGCCCGCAGGCCAAAAGACGTGGATTTTCAAAGCAGACAATGTACGTGACGTCGCCTTTGCTACTTCCCGTAAATACATTTGGGACGGAAAGATGCAGGAAGTGGCAGGCAAAAAAGTGCTTTGCATGTCGTTCTATCCTAAAGAAGGAAATCCGCTTTGGGGCAAGTATTCGACCGAAGTAGTTGCGCATACCATCAAAACCTATTCAAAGTTTTCGGTAGATTATCCTTATCCTGTGGCGATTTCCTGTCACGGTCCGGTAGGTGGGATGGAATATCCCATGATTTGTTTCAATGGAGGCCGTCCAGAAGCGGATGGAACCTACTCGGAAGCCACTAAATACGGCATGATTGGGGTAATTACGCATGAAGTAGGCCACAACTTTTTTCCGATGATTGTCAACAACGACGAGCGTCAATGGATGTGGATGGACGAAGGGCTAAATACTTTTTTGCAGTATCTTACTGAAAAAGAATGGGATAGAGATTATCCATCGCGCCGCGGTGAGCCACAGGGTATAGTGGATTATATGAAACAGGACCAAAAAAATTTGGTACCTATCATGACAATGTCCGACAATCTCATCAATGCCGGTGCAAGTGCTTACGCCAAACCTGCTACCGCTTTGAATATTTTGCGCGAGACTGTCATGGGCCGCGAGCTTTTTGATTACGCGTTTAAAGAATATTCGCGTCGTTGGGCGTTTAAATCTCCTACTCCTGCTGACTTTTTCCGCACGATGGAAGATGCCTCGGGCGTGGATTTGGATTGGTTTTGGAAGGGATGGTTCTACGGAACGGAACCTGTTGATCAGGATTTAGTCGAAGTCGAATGGTTTGCATTAGACACTCAAAACCCTGAAATCACCAAAGCCGACGCGAAAAAAGAAGCCGACGCCAAACGAAATACCGTGGCCCGTCAGCGTGACAAAGATTACATCAAAGAATCGGTCGTAGACAAAAATCCCGATATGAAGGATTTCTACAACACGTATGATCCTTACAAAGTGACGGATGCAGACAAGAAAAAATACGAGACGTATTTGGCAAGTTTGAATCCTGATGAACGCAAATTGGTAGAATCAGGCTTGAATTTCTATACCTTGAAAGTGAAAAATAAAGGCGGATTACCGATGCCTGTCATTGTGAAGATGCAGTTTGAAGACGGCACCGATTCGGTAGCCCGATTCCCGGCGGAGATTTGGCGGTTGAATGACCAAAACGTTTCCAAAGTAATCACCAGCAAAAAGAAAGTGGTTCAGTGGACGCTCGACCCATTCCGTGAGATTGCTGATATTGACGAAGAAAGCAACAGTTTCCCTCGTCAACCCGCACAACCGACCAAATTCCAGTTATTCAAAACCCAAGGAGGAGGACGCAGAGGCGGCGGAGGTACCAATCCAATGCAAGAAGCTCAACAAAGTCAGCAACCGAAAGCGGGCCAACAGGGAGGAGCTAAAAATTAGTTTACAGTTGGCAGTTTACAGTTAAAAAAGGTTTAGGCAGTAAATTGCTGCTGCCCTTGCCTGTTACTGTAAACTGCCAACTATTAACCACTTATGGCTTCCAAAATTGCGTACCGCTTTTACCCGTCCTTGCTCAATACATATTCACGATTTTTACAGGGCAAACTCAGTGAGCAGGAATTGTTAGACCGTATCAACCGCGTACCGATTCCCCAAACTGAAGGTCAAAAACGCGGTGTTTCTTTTGAAGATGCCGTTCTTAAAGGTATTGGAGAAGAAGAATTTGATTTTCAATTACTAAAAACCGTTCGCCAACGACTTCCCAAACCTATAGTAAAAACACAAGCTTATTGTCAGTACCAAATCGGAGATGTATTGATTTATGGTTTTGTGGATGTGTTGGGCAAAAAGGAGGCCGTCGATCTCAAAACTACTTCTCATTATTCTCCCGATCGTTTTCTACAAGACCACCAAAATTTTTATCTCCCTGCTTTGTATAGCTACGGTATTCGTCAAATGCGCTACTTAATCACTGATTTTGAGCAAGTTTACGAAGAAATTTACCCTGCCGAAGTTGATTTTACGGGTCAGTTAGAAGAGGTTTATGACTTCAAAACCTTTCTTGATGAACACCGAGATTTCATTACGGATGCAAAAGTCTTCCCTAAAAAGCCGTAATTTGTCTTGCAAAAGGCCGCATTACCTTTTACTAAATTCATTTTAAATGAAAACTTTTTGGACATTCTGCATTGGAATGGCCTGCGCGGCTGCCATTTTTGCACAAAAAAATACTCCCAAAGACACTACTTCCCGAGCCGTTCCTATGAAACTCTGGCAAAAAGAAACGACATCTATTTCCGAAAAAATTGAAAGATTCACCGTCGGGCGCGACCGTGAAATGGATTTATACTTAGCTCCTTACGATGTATTGGGCAACATGGCTCATGCGATGATGCTTCAAAGCGTAGGACTGTTGACAAGTGACGAATTACGACTATTAAATGACGAATTACGAAGCATTTATCAAACTATTCAGGAAGGGAAATTTGAAATTGAAGACGGTGTAGAAGACGTTCATTCCCAAGTGGAACTGATGCTGACTCGCAAACTCGGCGATGTTGGGAAGAAAATTCACAGCGGTCGTTCACGCAACGACCAAGTATTGGTGGATATGAAACTCTTCACCCGCAGCCGTTTGGAAGAAGTGGCTTTGGCCTCCAAAAAACTCTTCGACTTGCTCATTAAGCGCTCCAATCAACACAAAAATGACCTGCTGCCGGGCTATACCCACTTACAAATTGCCATGCCCTCTTCATTTGGGCTGTGGTTTGGGGCTTATGCGGAAGCATTGGTAGATGATATGAGCATGATTCAAACGGCTTATAAGTTATCAAATAAAAACCCGTTAGGTTCGGGCGCCGGATATGGTTCCTCTTTCCCATTGAATCGGACTATGACAACCGAATTATTAGGCTTTGAGACGCTTCATTACAACGTGGTATATGCCCAAATGTCGCGCGGAAAAACGGAACAAACAGCCTTAACTGCCATAGCGGCACTTTCGGCGACTATCTCCCGAATGGCCATGGACGTCTGTTTGTACAATAGCCAAAACTTTGCTTTTGTTACCCTCCCCGATGACCTCACCACAGGAAGCAGCATTATGCCGCACAAGAAAAACCCCGACGTGGCCGAACTTCTTCGCGCCAAAACCAATCGTTTGAAAGCATTACCCACCGAAATTACAATGGTAATGAGCAACTTACCTTCTGGTTATCACCGCGATATGCAATTGTTGAAGGAATTGTTAATGCCTGCGTTTGAAGAAATATTGGATTGTTTAGACATTACGCATTTTATGCTTGAACACCTTCAGGTGAAGCAAAACTTATTAGCCGATGCCAAATATGATTTGCTGTTCAGCGTAGAACGCGTCAATGAATTAGTTGTCAAAGGCGTTCCTTTCCGTGATGCGTATCGCCAGGTAGGAAAAGAAATAAACGAAGGTACTTACCAAGCTTCCCGCGAGCTCAACCATACACACGAAGGCAGCATCGGTAACCTTTGCAATGACCAAATCAACGATTTAATGAATACCGAAATGGAGCGATTTAAGTTTGAGAAGGTTCATGCATCCGTTATGAAGCTGCTGAAGTAGAAAAACACTTTAAATGTGTTAACCACAGAGGCACGGAGTAACAGAGAAAAACTCCGTGCCTCCATTACTCTGTTTTTTACTATTTTTTCAAAAGCCCAATAATTTAAACAACATCTCAATCCCAATCCCGCTCGTCAGCATACGTTCTTTGCGATTGTTGGATAATTTTTGCGACCAATCCACTAATCCTCCATCGGCAATTTCGAATTCTTTTTGCCGAATGGTTATAAAGGTTTTGAATTGAATAATTTGATAATAAGGCTGCTCTACTTGTTCTGTATCAAACGTAACCTCCTTTATCTCAGACACAATAGTATCGCACAAAGGCGCGAAATTGGGGTTATCTTTCCGGGTCGATTTCAAAATAACCCTGACGGCTTCTACGGCGGTAAAGCTTTTTAAATAATCAGTTATAAAGCGGATGTGTTCTACCAAATGTTGCTTCTCAAACAACAAACTCCCTCTGTCTTTCCCGGCCGTGACCATGCAAAATATCTTAAAATGAGGTAGAAATGGCGGTTTCACATAAGGCGTTCGCAAGTGCCGGTGCACAGTGCAAAGACGAAGCACTTCTGCGTCAAAGTGAGTTAGTTTTCGACGAGTTGCAGCCTCCAGTGCCAACAAATTGGTAGCATCGGCCACGACTTCTGTGCTTCTCAATGCGGATAAAACTTTGTTTTGATTGACCGTTGCCACCGCAGCACAGGATCCCAACGGACTTACCGGCGACAATTCGAGCGCCGTGAATCCAAAAAACTGCGCTTTTTGTAAAAGGTCAAGTTCAAAAGTTAAAAATGATACAAAATCAACATCAGAAGGCTTTACAAACCGATTTGAAGCATAATTGCGCAATAAATCACTGGGAGAAATTTGCTGTGTTTTTTGGCTTAACACTTCCATCATCAATGAATTGAGGTCAGAAGAAGGCATGGATGTCAAAAGCGCAACCAAATCGGGTGTATTTGTCTCTTTTTGAATACGTCCTACAATTTTCTTACTCATGGTGTGTACCGTTATTCTTCCAAATCCATTGTTTTCAACAAATCCCAAACAATATCGCTCTCAAAACCCCTGCTGAGGGCAAATCGAACGATTTTTTGTTTGACTACCAATGACTCTCCTCGTAAACTTCGAGCTTTTTTTTCCAGCAAATCGCGCAGTAATTCCTCATAAGCATCGCCGTCTATTTCCATTAGCCCTTTCTGAATCAATTCATTAGACAGCCCCTTCAACTTCATTTCCTGTCTGATTTTAAGCCTTCCCCATTTTTTAACTCGAAATTTTCCTCTCGCAAAAGAACGGGCAAAGCGCTCTTCGTTAAGATAATTTTGGGCAATCAACTCCGCAACAACCGGTTCTGTGTCTTCGTCAGCGACTTCCCATTCACGTAATTTTTGACGTACTTCCTTCAAAGTACGTTCCTGATAAGCGCAGAATGAAGCTAACTTTATGAGTATTTGTTTTTGGCGTTCAGTCATTTATGAATTTGTTTCAGCAAAAATAAGGATAGATATTTTAGAACATACCTGTATATTGCGACAGTTTTCGCCAATCCCTTTTAACCTCCAAAAAGAAATGCCCTCCAACAACTTCCGCTGGCGGATAGTGCTATTGCTTTTTTTGGTCACCACCATCAATTACATTGACCGTAATGTGTTATCATTTGCGATGATTGACGATGCGTTCCGGAAAGAAATGCTCGGCTTTCCAATTGGTTATACACTTACCCAAACAGATTTAAACATCTTCAAAATTCAGTACGGTTGGGTGGATACAACCTTCAAAGTTGCCTATGCGCTGGGATTTATTATGATTGGTTGGCTTATAGACCGTTTGGGTACGAAACGAGGGCTTACGGTAGGCATTGGTGTATGGAGTTTGGCGGGGGTTGCCAATGCTTTTATAGGTTCTTTTCGAGGGTTAGCCGCCACTCGTTTTGCATTGGGCATCGGAGAAGCGGGTAATTTCCCCTCCAGTATTAAATCCATAGCCGAATGGTTTCCCAAAAAAGAGCGTGCTTTTGCCACCGGGCTATTTAATGCCGGCACCAATGTGGGAATCATCTTTACAGCAGCAGTAATCCCTTGGATGACAATTCATTATGGCTGGCGTATGTCGTTTATGACAACCGGGGTTTTGGGATTTGCAGTGCTTGTACTTTGGTGGATGACGTATCAACGCCCCGAAACTCACCCCAAAGTATCTCCTCAGGAATTGGCTTATATTCAACAGGACAACCAACAGGAAGAAATTGCGGGTCGGGTAACGTGGTGGCGACTGCTTCGCTATCGCCAAACATGGGCTTTGATTGTTGGTAAATTCATGGCCGATCCTATTTGGTGGTTTTACCTCACTTGGTTGCCTGATTTCTTCAATTCCAGTGAATCGCTTGAACAAACACTTGATTTACAAACTATTGGCCTTCCTTTTATGGTCATTTATATCATTTCAGACGGTGGAAGTATATTTTTTGGATGGTTGTCGTCGCAGTTTATGAAAATAGGATGGACGCTCAACCGTGCCCGAAAAACTACCATGCTGATTTGCGCACTTTGCGTGGTTCCGATTTTTTTTGCAGCTCAAACCCACAATATTTACATCGCAACGGTTCTGATTGCGATTGCCGCAGCGGCACATTTGGGATGGTCCGCCAACATATATACTTTTGCCTCTGACCTATTTCCTAAAAGTGCTGTTGCAATGGTAACGGGGATTGGCGGGTTTTCCGGAGCAGTGGGAGGAGCCATATTGGCCGCAATGGCCGGACCGATTCGAGTTCAGTTTGGTTATTTACCTCTATTTCTGATTGCAGGTTCTACCTATTTGATTGCACTTTTGATTATAAACCTGCTTGTGCCAAAAATGAAGCCCGTTGAGATGTAAAAAATAATCTTTCGTCTTTTTAACACAATTTCTTAGTCAAAACGTTATAGCTTTGCATTTAATAAGTTCCCTATTTCTCATTACAAAACATCCTACCAAGGCATGAAACGATTCACCAAAATGTTATTTGCAGCAGCCGCTTTCTGTGCTGTTTCCACTGTTGCCAGTGCGCAAGTTAAAATCCCTGCCGATATTGAAGCATTACTTACTAAAAATACCTGTTTGGCCTGCCACAGAGCAGATCAAAAATTAGTAGGGCCTGGATATAAAGAAGTAATGGCGAAAAAAAAATATAAGGCTGAGCAGATTGTAGAATTAATCTATGCCCCCAAGCCAGCTAACTGGCCAGGCTATCCTCCAATGGCAGCACTTGCAAGTGTTCCCAAAGAGGAAGCATTGAAGATTGCTCAGTGGATTGTTACATTAGCTCCAAAAAAGAAATAAACAGGTATTTATTCCCCCTCTTAGCATAGCCGACGTTCAGACGTCGGCTTTTTTTGTAAATTTCGGGGCTTTTTCGCAAATTTAGAAATCCAAAGCAGCATTCCTTATTTTGAAACGATTCAGCTTTATCCTTTTATTTTTGTTGTTCAGTAGTACGATTCGTTCACAGAAAAACGATTCGAAAACTGTTGATACCCTTAGTGTTAAAGCAGAATTTGATAAAACTCCGATTCAACCCCGCTCACCTTCCGCTCAACATCTTGACGATTTTCGTAACGACAGAGCTTATAATTACGAGCGAACTGTCCCCCCTCCTCAAAACCCATTGGCCCGATTTTGGGATTGGTTAATGCGAAAACTTTCGGAGTTTTTTCGAAGTAATTCTTACCAAAACTTCTGGCAATACGTCTTTTTAGCGGCTGTTGGTGCCTTGGTCGTCTGGTTGCTTTATAAAGCCGAATTTTTAGGAGGATTGTTTGGTCGAAAAGCCGAAGAAGACCTTTTAGCGTACAATCGCCTGACGGAAAACATCCACGAGTTAGATTTCAACAGCCTAATTGAGGAAGCCATCGAAGGGCATAATTATCGGTTGGCCGTTCGGCTTTATTATCTCAAAACGCTTAAACAACTCACTGATAAACAGCTCATTCATTGGCAACCCACTAAAACAAACCGCGTTTATGTAGATGAACTGGGAAGTTCTTTATTGAGAACAGAATTTGAACAACTGACCTCTCAATTTGAATATGTTTGGTATGGGGAATTTCGAGTTACAGAAACCGAGTTTGAACTTTTAAAGAATCAATTTCAGTTTTTTTTAGGAAAAGTATAAAGTAAGAACCCTTTCAATAAACGATCCACTTTTGAACTGGCGCAGCAAATATTTTTGGTTTTTGGCACTGACTGTACTTCTGTACAGCCTATTTGAATACTATCGGCCCAAACCCATTGATTGGACACCCAGTTATTCCAACAAAGACAAAATTCCGTTTGGGACAAAAGCTCTGTATGAACTATTGCCCGATGTATTTGGTAATCAAAAAGTTGAGTCGTTACGATTGCCGATTTATAATCACCTTTCCGAAAACAAACTTGCCCCTAAAAGCAACTATATTTTTGTTTGTCACACGTTTGAAATTGATAAAAACGACCGAAATCAACTGCTCACGTACGTAAAGCAGGGAAATAATGTTTTTATTTCCGCCTACGAATTTTCAGATACCTTGCTAAAAACACTCGGCGTACGGGCAACGCTCAAAGCCCCCACCCTTCGCGATACGGCTTTGGTGATGAACTTTGTCAATCCGGTTTTTACAAAAAAGGGTGGCTATGTATTTTCAGAAGATGACGGCCGTAATTATTTTTTGGTCAAAAAGGCCGAAAATGTCACGGTTTTAGCCCAAAATGCGCGTAATGAGCCCATTTTCCTGAAAGTGAAATACGGAAAAGGGTATTTCTTCCTGCACAATTTGCCACTGGCTCTGACAAATTATTACGCTCTAAACTCCAAAACAACCGATTTTGCCTTTAACAGTCTTTCTTACTTACCTGTTTTACCCGTTTATTGGGATGAATACCTCAAGCAGGGACGTTTTGGAGAAAATGAGCAATCTATCTTTAGGTACATTATGACACAACCTCCTTTGCAGTGGGCTTATTATTTAATACTGTTTGGACTTTTGCTTTACGCGATTTTTGCAGGAAAACGAACGCAGCGTATTATTCCAATCATAGAAATCCCAAAAAATACCTCGCTCGAATTTATTCAGACAATTGGTAAAATGTATTTTCAGCAAAGCGACCACGCTAATATTGCAGAGAAAAAGATTCAGCATTTATTACTTTACATTCGCGAACGATTTGGTCTAAGAACAAACGAACTTGACGAAGAATTTAAAGAAGCACTCATCCCAAAAACGGGTTTACCGCCTTTAGATATAAATTTATTGTTCAGTGAAATTGCCCACGCCGGACGAAACGGAAAACTTTCCGAATACGCACTTTTGAGTTTAAATCGGAGAATTGAAGACTTTTATCAACGAGTAAAATAATTTTAAAGTTTTAGTTTTCCCCCAGATAATAGCAGATAAAAAGGCTGCGCAGATAGACACAGATTTTGAAAAATCACCGAAATTTGCGACCGCTGCAACTCCTATTTAAAATCTGCGTATATCTGCGGGGAAAAACAAATTTTATTATACTGTAATAAGCCTTACTACTTATGAATTTTGAATCACGCATTGACTTACAGGAATTGAACGATGCCATTACCGCGATAAAAGCCGAAATTGGTAAAATCATCGTTGGTCAGCAGCAAACCATAGAATTGCTCCTTACTGCGATTTTGGCCGATGGACACGTCCTGATTGAAGGGGTGCCCGGTGTGGCAAAGACCCTTACGGCTAAACTGTTGGCTCGTACTATCAATACCGATTTCAGTCGTATTCAATTCACGCCCGACCTAATGCCTTCCGATGTACTGGGAACGTCGGTTTTCAACCCGAAACTCATTGACTTTGAGTTCAAGAAAGGGCCCATCTTTTCCAATATTATTTTGGTGGATGAAATTAACCGCGCTCCCGCCAAAACTCAATCGGCACTTTTTGAAGTAATGGAAGAACGTCAGGCGACGGTAGACGGGACCACCTACTTTATGAGCAGTCCTTTTATCGTAATGGCTACCCAAAACCCGGTCGAACATGAAGGAACGTATCGCTTACCTGAAGCGCAATTAGACCGTTTTTTATTCAAGATTTTAGTGAATTATCCGACAGCAGAACAGGAAGTCGAAGTATTGCGCGGACATCATCAGCGACTTAATTTGGCGGATGCCATCGCAGAAATACAACCGATATTACAACCTCAGCAATTGGCAGAGTTGCGCAAAAAAACGCATCAAATCCACGTGGAAGATAAATTGTTGGAATACATAGCCCAAATCATTTTGCAAACCCGCAATAACAAATCCTTGTTTTTGGGTGCTTCGCCCCGGGCTTCGGTGGCTTTATTGAATAGCTCAAAGGCATTGGCTGCCATTAGAGGTAGGGATTTTGTAACTCCCGAAGATGTTCAGGAATTGGCTCCGGCCGTATTACGCCACCGTATTTTACTAACTCCTGAGCGCGAAATGGAAGGAGCCTCTCCCGATGATATTGTCGCACAACTACTGCAAAAAATAGAAGTGCCGCGTTAGAGAGTATACTGTTTGCAGTTCACAGCTTACCTTATTCTTACCTGTGAACTGCAAAACCAACTATAAAACCTTTTTCACTCTTTCTTCGGCGCTTGCCAAATCAGACTTTATTTTTTGGATATTCGCTTTGATTTCTTTCTGGATTTCAATCATTTGGTCTCCTGATACATCGGGAGCAGGTTTGTGGTCGTGGTGGTGTTCTTCGCCTTCGTGGTGATGATGTTCGTGCGCAAGGCCCGGTACTTCCACCAAATTTTCTTCCCATTCTTCAAATGATTTGGCAACGGCATCCAGCGCAGCCACTGTTGAATCAATACTTGCAACCGCAGCGGCGTCTGTCACTGTCTTTTTCTTATCGTTCAATACGATTTTCAATGAGTCAATACCTTCTACCTGCTCGTGAAGCGTTTCTTCAATTTCCATTGCTTCTAAGTGAATTTTACCTGCTTCCTCCATTTTAGGGTCTTTTTTGTCGCCGCAGGAAACCAGCAGAAAGCCATAAGCAGTAAGCAGTAAAGAATAAACCACTGCGCGGTAAGCCAATTTTTTCATTATAACTATAGGTTTTGGTTTGGTTAATCAATCATTGACACTTCGTAGCCCTGTTTGCGAAGGGTAGCCAAAATGGTTTTTTCCGACGTCTTTCCTAAATAATAACGGACCGAAACCACTTCGTCATTCAACTTAATTTGGGAAGGGACCACTCCTTCTACCGATTGAAGCGTATTATTCAATTTTTCTACCGATTGCAAAGGCTTTTGAAATTCAAATTGTGCTACCCGCGTACTGCGAATACGTTCAAATTGTGCTTGAGCCAATTGGCTGTCTTCGGCTTGAAAATAGCGGTGAGGAATGAGATTTAAGACAATGGTAAGACCTACAGTAACCCATAGAACTCGCTTTTCAAAAAGTGTGGCATGGTGAGCCGGGCGAAAGTATAAATCATAAAATGACCAAGCCAACACTCCTAATTGCAACACAATGAGTGGAGTACGATATTCGGCTAACCAACTGATAGAAGCTCCGTTAAACAAAACCACAAATAGAGGTAACCAGCAGCACAACAGATGCACAAGCCCTGTTAATCCAACATTTAATGTAACTGAAATAATTTTCGCCATGACTATTTGCAACTATATTGCAAAAGTACTAACAAAATTTCATCATTAAAAAGTTTGCCCGGATTGCTTTTTTAATAAAAATAGTTTCCATCGTCAACAATCAGATTTTATGCAAAAAATTGCTATGCTTGGCTCAGGTTTTATTGGGCGCTTTTATGCCGATTCTATTCACGGTCAACGCAGCCGCGACCGCGTCACTGCTATCTATGCCCGCAGTGAAGCCAATGCCAAAAAATTTGCCAACGATTACGGCTGTGATTTTTGGTCTACCGATATGGAAGAAGTAATTGCTCACCCCGAAGTTACCATGGTGTGTGTAGCCTTGCCTAACAACCTTCACGAAGCTGCGGTCATGCTGTGTGTAAAACACAAAAAAGCCGTTGTCAGCACAAAACCTCTCGGACGCAATGCCGATGAAGCTCTCCGAATGATGCAGGCCGTGGAAGAGTCGGGTGTATTTGGAGGCTACCTGGAAGATCTTTGTTATACCCCCAAATTTTTAAAATCACTAAAAAGTGTCAAAGAAGGAGCCTTGGGCAGAATTTTATGGGCAAAATCTCGTGAAACGCACCCGGGACCGCACAGCAACTGGTTTTGGGATAAAGAACAGGCGGGCGGTGGATGTATCCTTGACTTAGGCTGTCACTGCATCGAAATTTCTCGAAATTTTATTGGGAAAGATATCAGACCTGTTGAGGTAATGTGTTGGGCCGCTACCCAAGTCAAACCAATCGATGCCGAAGACCATGCCATTGCTTTGGTCAAATACGAAAACGGAGCTATCGGCCAGTTTGAAGTAAGCTGGACATTTCGGGGTGGAATGGACCTACGCGACGAGGTGATGGGGACAGAGGGCACCATTTGGATCAATAACTTCCTGCGTACAGGCTTTGAAATGTACACCAGCGGCAAAGGAGGCGACTACGTAGCCGAGAAAGCAGAGAGCAACACAGGATGGCTTTTTCCCGTCGGTGATGAAGTGAATGAGTTGGGTTACAATCACATGTTTACGGATATGTTCAAATCGTATGAAGAAGGTGTAGAGCCTGCCGAAACATTTTACGATGGCTATGTTGTCAACGCTGTGATTGATGCCGCTTACAAATCAGCGCAGACCAAACTTTGGGAACCTGTCAACTTACCCGTTTGGCGAGGTCAGGAAGGAGTCACTCAGGCATCTACCTTGGTGGACTATGACGCCGATTATTATTTAATCAAAAAAGAAGTAACGCACGACGGCCGTCACAAAATCATTTTGAAAGACAAAAAGACCAATGAAATCATTGAGCGCGATATTGTATAAGGGTCGCTTATCATTTATTTTTCGCATGTATACACATAAAAAAACGGGAAACATTTTTTGATGTTTCCCGTACCGTTTTTAGGCAAAGAAAAATTAGATTTTCTTTACTTTAGTTGCGTTCAAGCCTTTCTTTCCATCAACGATTTCGTACTCTACACGGTCTTTTTCGCGAATAACTAAGCCGCCTAAGCCCGTTACGTGTACAAAAATTTCTTTTTGAGACTCATCGTCCACAATGAAACCATATCCTCTTGCTTCATTGAAAAACTTTACTGTTCCTGTTTGCATTGTACTACAAAAATTAAGAAAATGAGAAAATGATTAAAGGGATTCATCGCTAATCACCTCATTTACAACAGCATTTCAAAGTGCTGACAGAAGCTAATCGTTGAGCAAAAGGCTTGAACGCTCAAAATTAGGTACGTGCCGACGCTGACTTTGTTTTGCTTTAACAATGAAGTTTTTCGCAACGTTAAAACAAATTTATAAAATTATTGTTATATGTCAAGGCATAGCGTCTGTTATTCAGGTGCTTGACAATGAAATTTGTATTTACTATCTTCGCTTTCAAACTTTGTAAAAACGCTATGAATCGTTTCCGCTATTTTGTTGAAAACCAAGTTTTTGGCGTTTGTGCGCGTGTAGGGGAGGTACTAAATATTTCGGCAAGCAGTATTCGACTTTACTTTATATACGCCACATTTCTAACCTTCGGTTCGCCAATTATCATTTATCTTGTAATGGCCTTTTGGATGGAGATTGGTAAACACCTGCGCCGTCATAAAAGCCCGACGATTTGGGAGTGGTAACCCCCAAATCTCTTTTATTGTTACAATTTACTCTTCAAAAATGCTTTTACAACCTCCAATCCCCGGTGGAAATGACGGTTGTTGGGAATAATCAGGTCGGCATCTGCTTTAGAAGGCTTAATAAATTGCTCATACGTTGGAAAAACGTGATTTTCCCAACGATACAGCACATCGGTAAGATCGTAACCACGTTCAACTTGGTCGCGAATAATGCGACGTTTTAATTTGATGTGTTCTTTTGCATCAATAAAAATTTTGAGGTCTAACAACTCCGCAATCTCTTTAAAATAGAACACAAATATTCCTTCCACCACAATAAT
The DNA here is from genome assembly GCF_027484545.1 of Runella sp. Taxonomy (GTDB): domain Bacteria; phylum Bacteroidota; class Bacteroidia; order Cytophagales; family Spirosomataceae; genus Runella. Next base: position 19,232 of record NZ_JAIXST010000158.1, read on the forward strand.
CGGCGTAGGCCGAAAGTTCAGCATTTGAGGAATAATATTAGGGTTATTGAAGGTATATTCCAATTTTTGTACTGTACGCCCTTCCCTTAGCTCAATGATATGCTCAGCGTAGGTTCGATGATTAATAGCGCTTGGTAAATCAAAATTATGAACTCCGTTTTCATCCACAGGAACCTCGGTTCGAGCGCGATAATAATGGTCTTGGGAAATCAGACAAATCTCATCTTCGGAGAAAGCACCCATCAAACTGTTCAAAAAATACGTTTTTCCCGATGCACTCCCGCCCGTGATGCCAACGATAAAAGGTTTTTTCATGCGGTAAAGTTACGTGACCACCGCTAAATACCGAACTTATGGCACTGAAATTGTTCAGGATGCCACAACAAATTGTTAGTTTTGCAATTATTTACTCATTTTAATCATGCTATTGATTCGATTACATACTTCCTGGTTCCGATGTTGCTGATAGCACGTTCTGAAAAATCATTCTCAATCGCATCGGCGCTGGGCACGGTACGCCGCAGCGGCCCCGTGGCGTCCGACGCATCGGCGTACCGAACTTTATTTAGCATAGCAATCATAACATCATGAATCAGCCCCTCAAGGTTTATAACTCACTTACTCGCCAAAAAGAATTATTTGAACCCCTCAGCCCGCCTTACGTGGGTATGTACGTTTGTGGACCAACCGTCTACAACTACGTACACTTAGGGAACGTTCGCACCTTTTTAACATTCGATACCCTGTTTCGGTACCTTTCACACATTGGCTACAAAGTCCGCTACGTGCGCAATATCACCGACGTAGGCCACCTCGTAGGCGATGGCGACGATGGAGAAGATAAAATCGGTAAAATGGCCAAACTGGAGAAGTTGGAACCGATGGAAATCGTTCAGCGGTATACCAATGATTTTCACCAAGTATTGGAGCAACTTAATTTTCGTACGCCAAGTATTGAGCCTACGGCAACGGGGCACTTAATAGAACAAATCGAAGCTGTCAAAGACCTCATTGGAAAAGGACTGGCTTATGAATCCAACGGTTCGGTGTATTTTGACATTAATCAATACAATGCCAACGGAAACAACTACGGAAAACTTTCGGGCCGGGTATTGGATGAACTTCTGACCGAAACCCGCGAACTGGAAGGGACCAGCGAAAAACGCAATCCGCTTGACTTTGCCATTTGGAAAAACGCCGCACCCGAACACCTCATGCAATGGGAATCCCCTTGGGGCAGAGGTTTTCCGGGCTGGCATTTGGAATGTACCTGCATGAGTACCAAATACTTGGGAAAACAATTTGACATTCATGGTGGTGGTATGGATTTAAAATTCCCGCACCACGAGTGCGAGATTGCGCAGGGAACGGGTATCAACGGAACAGACCCGGTGCGGTATTGGATGCACTCCAATATGCTGACCGTCAATGGACAGAAGATGTCAAAATCGCTGGGGAATTCGTTTTTACCGAGAGAATTGTTTGCCGGAAATCACCCGCTGCTTGAGCAGGCATACAGCCCTATGACCGCGCGATTTTTTATGTTACAATCGCAATATCGCAGCACGCTGGATTTTTCCAATGATGCCCTCAAAGGCTCCCAAAAAGCCTACAAACGCTTGATGAATGGATTGAAAATCATCAAATCCATGGCGTATATTCCTGCTGATGTGGCTGATTCTGGCGAGGAAGTAGGATTAAAGGTTTCAACACCCTGTGTTCAAATTGACGAAAAGAAGGTTGCCGATATTAAAAAATCCGTTCAGAATTTTTACGAGGCAATGAACGACGACCTCAATACGGCCGTTGCGATAGCCCAATTGTTTAATCTGTTGAAATACATCAACATGCTTTTCCTGAACCAATTGGTTCCCGCTTCACTGGGAGAAGAAGGGTTTGGCTTGTTGAAAGAAAAATTTGTCACTTTTACGGAAGAATTATTGGGTTTGCTCGAAGAAAGAAGCGAAAATGATGCGGTATTGAGCGGAATGCTCGATTTGTACCGCGAATACAAAGCCACCCAACAATACGACAAGGTGGATCAGATTCGTTCGTATTTCAAAGCCCAAAATTTAGTAATCCGAGACATGAAACATCGGATTGATTGGGCGTATGAGGAGTAACCGATTTACAGTGAGCGGACACATAGATAACGACCTATTTATTACTTTTTGAGTTTTATGCAAAAACGGCGTTCTTATTTTAGCTATATCCTGTTAGCTGTCTTTGTACTGGCGGGGGCCTTGTATTTGGCAAGGCCGCTGCTGGTGGCAGATCGTAACGATTCGGTTGCTGTTTCAACTGCTCCCGAAACTCCAACTGCCCCTACAACGGCTCCGAATACGACAGGCGGGATTGTCAAGGAAGGAGAAGTCGTATTTCTGCACGGAGATAAGCGCATTCGTAAAATTGACGTTGAAATTGCGGAAAATGACACCGAGCGCCAAAAAGGATTGATGTTTAGACCTTTCTTATCTGACTCCGTAGGAATGCTGTTTGTTTTTGATGAGCCTTCTTCTCAATCTTTTTGGATGAGAAACACCATGATTTCGTTAGACATCATTTATGTAGGTCAAGACAAAAAAATTGTTTCTATTCAGAAAAAAGCCAAACCTTACTCAGAAGAGAGTTTGCCTTCTTTCGGCAATGCTCAATACGTAGTGGAAGTAAACGGAGGCTACTGCGATAAATACGGTATTCGCGTAGGTGATACGATTATATTCTGATGAATATGCGTTTGTTCTAAACATCTAATAAATCAACCATATAAAGTCTCCCCTAAGTGGGTGGAGATTTAGTGGGGGGTTACTTGACAACAATTTTGGCGCAGATTTTGCGTACTATATTGTGATAAAAACGCAAAGTTATTTCCATGAAGTGCTTGATTACGTGTGTACTGCTGTTGTTTTTGGGTGCGGGGGCTTGGGCCAGACACATCGTAGGAGGAGATATTGCCATTTCTAAACGCGGCACTGCTGCTGGTGATTTTACGCTGACCCTCACCCTTATCGACGACGAAGTTTTAGGTACTACCGATGACAAAGCGTTTATTTCCATTTTTCGTAAAAGTAACAACACTCGCTTAGAAGATTTCTCTTTAACTCGTACACTTAAACAAGAGTTACCATATACCAACGCCCGTTGCGTAGGCAGTGCAGCCGCCTCTCGAATTACACTGATCCGTTATGCGGCTGATATTACCCTCTCATCCACTACTTACAATGACCCCGAGGGCTATTATCTGGCGTGGGAGGAATGTTGTCGCAACAATACTATCACCAACCTGCAGACCCCAAGTAAAGTCGGATTGGCATTTTATGCCGAAATCCCTCCTATCAATACGCGTAACAGCTCCCCTACTTTCAAGACGCCTGAAATCAAGTACGTCTGCGTCGGTAAAAATTTTGAAGTGGATTTTGGAGCATCTGATGCTGACGGCGATGCCTTGAAATATACCCTTGTAACTCCTCTAATTGGTTCTACTGACGGCGGCGGTACATTTCCCACAAAAGCAAAACAAGGCCCTTATAATCGCGCGGTTTGGAATGCCGGCTTCGATAGCACCAATGCCATTGTAGCCACAAGACCTTTACGAATAGATGCTAAAACAGGCAAGATAACCCTTACTGCTTCGCAATTAGGCGTTTTTGCATTTGCAGTTCGCTGTGAAGAATCGCGCAATGGTGTAAAAATTGGCGAGGTGCGCAGAGAATTTGTATTTAACGTAGTGGATTGTATTTCTGAATCGCCAACTCCCGTTACCATTGCCATAAAACAGGCCGCTTCCGGGGTAACTTTTGAGACACAACCTAATGGCCATATTGGTTCTATACAACTATGTAAAGGCGATTCTGCCATACTGAAAGCCGATGATGAAGACCCAAAGTGGACATATCAATGGCAATTAAACGGGCAACCCATCAACGGGACTACCAAATCAACCTTTGCCGTTAAGCAATCGGGGAATTATACGATTGTAAAGCGATTTGCTCAAAGTTGCAGCACTGAAGATTCTACAGCAAATATGACCGCAGTAAGCGTCAAAACTACTCCTACCGTACAGATTACTTCCAGTCGCCCCCTGCCATTGTGTGATAGTGACAGTACAAATTTGAGTGTTCAGGTAAGTAGCAACAGTACTGTTCGTTGGCAACGCAACGGTCAAAACACTGGCAATGAGGGCAGTACTTTATTTCACGTGAAATCAGGAACTTATAGCGTTTTTGTCACTGATGAAGCCTCTAAATGCGTCGCTAAAGACAGCTTGATTGTGCGAGTTGTCTTGGGCCCTTCTGCAGCTATTTCATTGACGGGAACGCCCATTTTTTGCTCAAGTGATTCGGTAAAATTAATTACGCCCAAAAACAGCGCTTACGAATACGTTTGGTTTTTAGGTGATTTTCCCCTCGTTCAGGCGATTGAAAATGAATATTATCCTCAGAAATCAGGGAAATACAGTGTTGCCGTGGTAGATACTGCCACCAAGTGTGCGACGCGCTCTTCTATGTATGATTTAGTAGTAAAGCCTTCGCCCGTTGTCACTCTTGATTCCATTGCTCCGCTTTGTACTTCGGGTCTACAGGCAATTTCCTTGGTCGGTACGCCCGCAGGAGGAATTTTCAGCGGTCGTGGCGTAGCAGGAAGCCGATTTATTACCCAAAATCTTACGGCTGGAAGTTATCCCATTACGTATACCTTTACCAATATGGAAGGGTGTTCCGGAACAGACACGAAATTAGCTCGAATCTCCCCTCCCCCACGCCTGGAAATCCCTAAAACCTTGGTCGTTTTACGCGGCGACAGCGTAGAAATCAAGACATCAATTCCCCAAAACACGACTGTTACCTGGTTTCCAAGCATTGGTTTAAGTAACCCTCAATCAGCCCGCCCTCATGCCAGCCCGGACAGAACGACCACTTATAAAATCACCGTCACCACTGAACAGGGATGTGCCGTAGAAGGTGAAGTGACCGTAACAGTCATTGACCTTACTATTCCGAACGGTTTTACGCCCAACAACGACGGGGCTAACGATACGTGGGAAATTGCGGGAATTAAAGAGTATCCCAATTGCACGGTTGAAATTTTTAACCGTTGGGGAAATGTGATTTACAGTAACAAAGGCTACGAAACTCCCTGGGATGGCAAATGGAACGGCGAGTCTGTACCCGTCGGAGCCTATTATTACCACATCTATTTACGAGAAGTTGAGTATAAATTGACGGGAAGTTTGAACGTGATTCGGTAAATTGTTGTAAAATCGCACCATCAAACCCCGACCTTTCTATGCGCACGCTTTTTTCCTTCGTTTTTGTTAGCTTTTTGGCCTCCGTTGCCATTGCTCAAACACCATCCAAAGACTTTACCCAATGGGTCAATCCACTCATGGGAACCGATTCCCGACACGAACTTTCGGCAGGAAATACCTACCCGGCCATAGCTACGCCATGGGGAATGAATTTTTGGTGTCCTCAAACGGGTAAAAACGGCGACGGTTGGATGTATATGTACACCGCCAATAAAATCCGCGGTTTCAAACAAACCCACCAACCCAGCCCGTGGATCAATGACTACGGCATGTTTTCGATTATGCCCGTCACGGGAAAATTGAAATTTACGGAAGAAGCGCGTCAAAGTTGGTTTTCGCACAAAGCCGAGGTGGTTAAACCCCACTACTACAGTGTTTATCTAGCCGACCACGATACCCAAGTCGAAATCGCTCCTACCGAACGTGCGGCTCAGTTCCGCCTCACATTCCCCAAAACCGACAGTGCCTTTGTGGTCATTGATGCGTTTGCCAAGGGTTCATACATCAAGATTATTCCTGAACAACAGAAAATCATTGGGTACAGCACCCAAAATAGCGGCGGTGTACCACTCAATTTTAAGAATTACTTTGAACTTCGATTCGATAAACCCTTCACGTACAACGCTACTTGGTCAGATAAAAATTTATCCAAAGGAATACTTGAACTAAAAGACGAGCACGTAGGTGCCGTCATTGGTTTCAAAACCAAAAAAGGGGAAACCGTTCACATCAAAGTAGCTTCTTCCTTTATCAGTGCAGAACAGGCCGCGCTGAATCTTACTCGCGAATTGGGAAATGATAGCTTTACCGCCACCATGCAAAAGGGCCAAACAGCCTGGAACCAAGAATTGGGCCGACTAACCGTTGATGGCGGGACCGATGCCCAAATCCGTACGTTTTATTCATGTTTGTACCGAGCCTTGTTGTTTCCGCGCAAATTCTATGAGTTTGACGCTCAAAACAAAGTCATGCATTATAGCCCTTACAACGGGCAGGTTTTGCCAGGTTATATGTTTACCGACAACGGTTTTTGGGACACGTTCCGCTCGGCGATTCCATTTTTTACGCTCATGTACCCTACGCTCAACAGCCACATCATGGAGGGCTTGGTGAATGCATACAAGGAAAGCGGCTTTTTGCCCGAATGGGCCAGCCCGGGCCACCGCGACTGCATGATCGGCTCCAACTCTGCGTCGCTGATTGCGGACTCATATATCAAAGGCATACGCGGCTACGACATCAATACGCTTTACGAAGGCATTCTGAAAAACACCGAAAACGCGGGCACTGTTAGCTCCGTGGGACGTTTTGGACACGAGTATTACAATGAATTGGGATATGTTCCCTACGACGTTAAAATCAATGAAAACGCGGCCCGTACGCTTGAATACGCTTACGCCGATTTCTGTATTTGGGAATTAGCCAAATCGCTCAAACGTCCCGAAAGCGAAATCGCGCTTTTTGCGAAACGAAATCAAAATTACCGCAATCTTTTTGACCCCGAAACCAAATTGATGCGCGGAAAAAACAAGGCTGGTGATTTTCAAAAACCTTTCAACCCTTACAAATGGGGCGATGCATTCACGGAAGGCAACAGTTGGCACTACACTTGGTCGGTTTTTCACGACATCAACGGGCTTTCTAAACTCATGGGTGGCAATGCGGCTTTTGCCCAAAAACTGGACAGCGTGTTTATCTTACCGCCCGTTTTCGACGAGTCTTACTACGGGTTTGTCATTCACGAGATCCGCGAAATGCAAATCATGAACATGGGACAGTACGCGCACGGAAACCAACCTATTCAACACATGCCGTATTTGTACAATTACGCAGGACAACCATGGAAATCGCAGTACCGGATTCGTCAAATCATGGATAAACTCTACCAACCAACGCCCGACGGCTACTGCGGCGACGAAGACAACGGACAAACTTCAGCTTGGTACGTATTCAGCGCATTGGGTTTCTATCCCGTTTGCCCGGGCACCACGCAATACGTGATTGGCAGCCCCTTGTTCAAACAAATGACGATGACGTTTGAAAATGGCAAAAAACTCACCATCAACGCTCCCAACAATGGCGCTCAACAAGTGTATGTAGACCAAGTAACGCTTAATGGCAAACCGCACAACCTGAACTACTTAGAGCATCATACGCTCCAACAGGGCGGCACCTTAGATTTCAAAATGTCAGCACAACCCAACCAAACGCGCGGCACGCAACCAAGCAGTTTTCCTTATTCGTTTTCGGGGAGGTAGGGTAAGTTTTTAGCTAAAAATAAGCAGTGAAATTGGATTTTTTGAGTTGATTTTCAGAAAATCATATTTCTTGTTAATTTCATTAAGTTCAACAGGTATAAAGATGAAGATACACTTAAACTCATTAAAAGTTTGTCAAATAGAAATGTTAGCCGAAGAAACTATGGCTTCATTAGGTTTCGCAACTGGATTTTTCTGTATTTACAAGTCTCAAATTTTCTTAGTCACAAATTGGCATGTAGCAACTGGCAGAAATTTTCAAACTAAAGAATCTTTACATTTTAGTGGTGCTATTCCTGCTTACTTTAAATTAAGTTTTTGGTATGCCCATAATAGAAGTAACGAAACAGTCAGCCCTCAATTTGCTATAATAGATAAATTTGCTTTATATAACGAATGTGACGAACCAATTTATCGTGAACACCCTATATTTAGCAATAAAATTGATGTGGTTGCAATTCCATTTGGAATTACTATTTCTGGAACAGAAAACAATGAAATAATATGCATTGATATCGAAAAAGAATTAGAAAAAAAAGACAGCCTTGAGGTTATGCAACCTTTATTTATTGTAGGCTATCCTTTAGAAAGTACTTTAACTCCTAACAAATTCCCAATTTATAAATATGGGACTATTGCGACTGAGCCTTATATTTATAAAGATTCTCCCTTATTTTATGTTGACGGAAAGACAAAAAAAGGCATGTCTGGTTCTCAAGTCGTATATAAGCAAGAATTAAAAGTAGATATTCAGCCGAATGAAATAACTAAAACAGAAGGTAGAATTGATTTCATCGGTATTTATTCAGGGCGTGAAAGACAAGAAAATACTTTATTTGAAGCAGAATTAGGAATTGTTTGGCATTATAAAGAATGCTTAGTACCTATTTTAGATGATTATTTGACTAAATTTACTGCTTTAGCTAATAAAACACCTTTTTACTCATAAATAATATTCATACTGTAATTAACAAACTTTACGATTCTCAAAGGCTTTGTTGTATGGCTGAATCATATAGATATAGTACAATTTTAAGTGCAATATGTACAATAAAAAGTCCTGCTACATAACCTGAAATAAGCTGCTTGAGTGAGTAAAAGTCTCATTTTGGTACTATTCCTTATTAAACCTCTATGTTATGAGAGCCGTGCAACAAAGCCATTCTCAAATATTATTGTGAGTTTACTTAATATAATAAAATGATTGGAAAATGTAAGAACAGAACCTCTTTATCCTTTTTAATAGTAACAGCTTATATTTTTGGACCTAAAAACTAAAATTAGTGACCTTATGAAAATTAACAACATCAAAATATTACTTTTCTTAGTAATATTTTGCAATAAAGTTTTCTCTCAAAACTTAAAGAATGATACGTCTGAAAATTTCGGCCGCTTAATTTTTGAAGCTGTAAAGCGCGAAGATAACGCTCAAGTCCTCAAATATTCTATATTTGAAAAAGAAAATATGGACAAATACTTATCTAATTGGCTAACAGATCCTTTTTTTGAAAAAAAGGGAAATACAACTGATTATGTGAAAAAAGTAATGAATGATTTACCTATGCTCCAAAAAGCTTTTATTGCAAAATTTGAACGTTTTGTTCAAGATGGAAGAGTTAAAGGAATTGATTGGAATAAAACAAGTTTTCTATCTGTTGTTGACAATAATGGTGTGCCTGTGAATACATCAAATACGACAAGTAGATATTATAGAGATTTTGATATTCACGTTCAGTTTAAGGATATACGGACAAATAAAATTTTTCAATTTAAAATTGACGATATCAACAATACAAAAAATGGTATGATTATTACGGATGGACTTTATTGGAATAACTAAGAGATTAAAAAGATTTAACGAATGTTTTTAAAAATATGAGTCTCTGAATCATACAATTATTAACAGGCTTTCAACCTTGTTAAACTGGAGAAAAAATTTCCTTTTTTACCTCATCAAACGCTCTCGTTGGCTCATCCTGCCTTTCAATTACCGTTAACGTATCCATTAAGTCCTCAAACAACTCCTGCATTTGCCGGTTTCTTAAATCAAATTGTACGGCCACCTTCCTACCTCTTGCATCAGTCAGAAAGCTAATATGTTTTTGGAGTGTCGCAATATTCATAGCTAACAATCATTTAGGTAATACAAATATAGGTTTATTTTGAAAGATAGCGCGAGCCTTGGGTTGCGCTATCTTTCAATCTCTTCCCTCCCCATCTTCTGTGCAATCATACTTCCCACCATCAACTGAAGGGCATGGTAAATCATGAGTGGCAGGAGTACAACTCCCAATAGGACGGGATTAGGAAAAAGTACCTTTCCCATTACCGCTCCCTGTACCAACGATTTTTTGGAACCGCAAAACAAAACCGTGATACGATCGGGGCGGTTAAAATGAAGCCAACGGCTTACGAGGTTCATGATTCCAAATACGGCCAGGAAAAACAGAAGCATCCAAAAACCCAATTGGATGATTTCGGCAGCAGAGTGGCCGCTGAACATATTGCCCGCAAACGATTCGCAGAACGAAGTATATACAATCAACAAAATCACGCATTGGTCAAACATTCGCAAAGTGCTGTTGTAGCGTTCGACCCATTTGCCCAATCGTTGATGCAGAAAGTAGCCCACTACAACCGGCAACAAAACCTCCAAACTCAAGCGCACAATGACATGACTGACGTCAAAGTTGGCATCCTGTTGTTCCAATAGCCCGCTCATCCAAATGGGGGTGATAAAAATCCCGATGATACTCGATATACTGGCATTAAAAATGGCCGCCGGAAGATTGCCGCCCGCAATTGCCACCATGACAACCGAAGACGAAACCGTAGAAGGCAGCGCCGCCAAATAAAACACCCCTAACCAAAGCAACGAAGACGTATCGACAGGAAACAGAGATCCGATCGCAAGTACGATAAGCGGAAAAAGCACGAACGTTGTCAACTGAATGACGAGGTGTAATCGCCAATTGCTCAACCCGGCTTTCAGTTTCTCAGGATTGAGTTTCAGCCCGTAAAAAAAGAAAATAAGCGATACACCATATTCGGCTACTTGTGGCAGGTGAAGAATGCTTTGCTCCGTTCCCAAAGAAGGGTAAAAATAAGCCAATACAATCATCCCAATCAAACAGAAGAAAAAACCGTTAATGCCTACTTTCGCTAATAACTGTATCATGGGTGAAGTATCAATAATTTTCAAAAAAGGTACAAAATAGGGGAATGCAATAAACTACAAATTTCTAAAAATCAATAACTTTGCGTTTTTAAAACTTAACTAAAGCTTATTTCAACTCAATGAACCTCAAACGCTGCACTTTTGCTTTACTACTTTCTTTATGTATTTCATGCGCCGCCAACGAAAGTAAATCAGCTACATCCGAAACCCAATCATCAACGGACTCTACTTCTCAGCTTGCTGTAAAAGAACCTACGGGAGAATTGTCCGCTACCGACGACGGCATCAAGGAGATGGGAATCCTGAAAGAAGTGGAAGATTCAGGCTACCCGATTGCAACTTTAACTATCGAATTTCCCGAACGAAAGTTTCAGGAATACTTTACTATCAATTTTGAAGAGACCAAAGGAGCCGATTTACAAACCATCCGTAAGTGGGTAGGTCGATACGTATCCTTTACTTATAACAGCGACCTTACCAATGCCCTCCTCGATGTACAGGTTGACGGCAAATCGTTGGTAAGTGAGGAAAAAATCGAACTAAGTGCCGATGCAAAAAAAGTAACGGGAATATTAAAAGGAGCCGACGAAGAAACTCCTGGCGATTTGCCCGGTAAGGTAACGATTACCACAAGCGATGACACGGTTCTTAGTTTTCCTTTCTTTGTTACCAAAGAAATGGTAGAAGCCAACGGAAAATCCGTAACGGGTTTTTATGAAGAAAGAACTCAAAATACGATTACAGCTATCAAATTATTACCCAAGTAATAATCTACAAACAGAAAGAGCGAGGTTGGACCTCGCTCTTTCTGTTTTATTTCTTCCTCGTATTCAATCCATATCCTTTTAGAATCCCCCGCGCCAGCGCTGTTTTATGAACTTCGTCGGCTCCGTCGTAGATGCGGGCAGCACGTTCGTGGGAGTACCAATACGAAAGCAAAATATCATTGGTCATACCCAAGGCACCGTGGGTCTGAATAGAGCGGTCAATGACGCGCAACATCATATTAGCCGTAAAGAACTTAACCATCGAAATCTCGTCACGTACCGCAGAAGCGCCTTGCTCGTCAATGTGTTTGGCAGTACGCAACACCAACAATCGGGCAGCATCAATTTCGGCTCTGCTTTCGGCAATAAATCCTTGAATAAACTGCTTTTCACCCAACATCACCCCTTCTTCCATTTCGCGGTTTGCTGCATAGCGACACATCAAATCGAAGCTCCGTTCGGCAATGCCAATAAAACGCATACAATGGTGAATCCGTCCGGGACCGAGGCGCTCTTGGGCCAACAAAAAACCGGCTCCTTCCGCACCAATTAAATTGGCTTGAGGTACCCGCACATTTTCGTACAACATTTCAGCGTGGCTCGCCCAACTGTCACCTGCGTGACCCATAATCGGAATATTACGGACCAATTTTACACCGGGCGTATCCATCGGCACCAAAATCTGACTTGCTCGTTTGTGCGGGGCCGCATCGGGGTTAGTAACAGCCATCACCACCGCAAAAGCAGATCCATCGGCACTGCTGGTAAACCATTTATGCCCATTGATAACGTAATCATCGCCGTCTTTTACCGCCATTGTTCCCATTCGGGTAGGGTTTGATCCCGCAAATTCAGGCTCAGTCATGCTGAAACAACTCCGGATTTCGCCATTCATCAGCGGATTTAAATAGCGGTCTTTGAGGTGCTTAGGCGCGTATTTGTGCATCAACTCCGTATTGCCAATGTCAGGAGCCTGCGTATTAAACACAAAATGTCCGTAGGGTGAGCTTGCCAACACTTCGCTGATTTGTCCAAATTCGCAAAGAGTAAGGTTTAATCCACCATCTTCTTCGGGCAAGTGCAAACCCCACAAGCCTGCTTTTTTGACCAGTTGCCGTTTTTGCTGTAAAATAGGCTCTACATGAGAAAAATCGTGCGCCAAGTATTCGGGCATTTCGAGCGGATGCAGTTCTGTTTCAATAAAAGCCTGAATTTGAGGCAACAGCGTCTTGATGCGCTCAGTTACAAATAGAGATTCCATGGATTTGGGAAGAGGTTTTGTTCTGCATGCAGAATAGTTCGCGGCAAAAATAGCTATTTCTTAGTCGTTTCAATAGGACGAAATCAACTATTTGCCCTAATTTTAAACCAATTTTTGTCATTTTATGCTTTCTCTTCAAAACGCCTTCATTCGTCGTTACGACACCGTTGTACTTTCTGACTTAAACCTACACATCCAAACGGGCGAACAGTGGGCCATTGTAGGCGAAAACGGCAGTGGAAAATCCACCATATTGGAAGTATTAGCAGGAAAATGGCCCGTTTGGCGCGGTAAACTCACGCATGATTACGGCGACGTTTTACTTTCAAAAGTGGCAGAATTAGTACCTTCTGACTATTCTTTCAATCGCATTATAAAATCAGCAGCACAATATTACCAACAACGTTTCCACAGTTTTGAAGCGGAAATTGCTCCGTCGGTCAGAGAAGTATTGACCAATCAACTCAAACCCGTCGGTACTGTTGACGCACATTCAGTGACACTGCTACCCAGCGGTATCAGCGAAGAAGAGCTATTGACTATCAGCCAACTCCTTTCCATCGACCATCTCCTAAACCGACATTTTGTGACGCTTTCCAACGGTGAAACTCGACGGATGTTGTTGGCGAGGTCATTGCTCAAAAAGCCAAAGCTATTGTTATTAGACAATCCTTTTTCTGGCTTAGATGTACACTCGCGCGAGGTATTGCGTGAAGCACTTATACATCTTAAAGAAGAAGGCATTTCAGTTATTTTCGTAACATCTTCGGTGGAAATACCGGATAGTGTGACACATGTGTTGGAGCTAAAAGGAGGGAATATTGTAGCTACGAGGCAAAATAAGGTTTCGGGTTACCAATCTGAAACATCGCTTAAACCTGATACATTCGCTGAGAATAGACCCTTTCAGGGTGACAAAAGAATGACTACCGTGCCCGCTGTTTCGGATTTGCAATCCGAAACAAAGCTGAAGATGGATTTGCAATCCATCCACTCCAATAACTTTACATTTGCCGTCAATCTCCGAAATATCAACGTAAGTTACGGAGGAAAAAAAGTATTGGATACTATTAACTGGCAAGTCAAAAAGGGCGAAAAATGGGCTTTGGTTGGCCCTAATGGGTCAGGGAAGTCTACTTTATTGAGTATTCTCACCGCCGACAATCCTCAGCGTTTTGCCAACGATTACGACCTTTTTGATATAAAGCGCGGCGGTGCTTCGATGTGGGACGTCAAAAGCAAAATAGGACACGTTTCGCCTGAATTACACCTGTATTTTCCCCAAGAAACCACCGTGTTCAAAACCATTGCTTCGGGCTTTTTTGATGCTACCGGAGTTTATTTCAGAAAATTGACGGAAGAACAAATCCAACAAACCAACGTGGTAGCCGAGTGGCTGAATGTGAGCGCTTTGCTTGAAAAACCGTTTAAAAATCTCTCCAAAGGTCAACAGCGATTGGTGTTATTGGCGCGGGCATTGGTTAAAAATCCACCTTTGCTAATTCTGGATGAACCGTGTCAGGGATTGGATTTTGCCGCTGTAGAGCATTTTAAGCAAGTTGTAGATACGGTATGTGATTCCCGGGAGAGAACACTCATTTATGTTTCTCACTACCACTATGAAATCCCAAGTTGTGTCACTCAAACGTTGCGCCTGGCCGATGGGAAAATTGTCTCCCCATAAAACCAAGAGGTGACAATTCTTTCCTGTTTATCCATTTTTTGGTTTTGCTTTTTTGGCATCAATGACGGTTTGAAACGTACTTACGCCCGCTGCTCCAAAATAACCTAAGGGTTTACGTCCGTTTGCATTCGCATTTTTTACATTCGTAATGATGTTTGAGGGTGCCGTTGCAAAAATTCCGCCATTGGTAGATTCAATTCTCGCTTGGTTTATAAAGTAATAACCTTCCAATGATAGGCTATATAATTCTACCTTGATTGTGTCTTTTTCGGCCAGAAAGTCGTTGAAAGGCACGATTGACTGTCGAATTGGCAAAATAAAGATTAGACCGTCGCTGTTAGCTCCGGCACTGAATGCACCGTCGAAAGCGGTTGATATCTCACTCGCTTTGTCGTAGTACTTTCCATTTTTATAGGATTTTACCCAATAACAATCTCCCACGCCTATGGGATCGCGAGCAAAAAACTCCGGTTTGTAACCATCTTTAGGTGAACCATCGGTGGGTGCTACGGGAAGTTTATCAAAAAAGTACGTAAGTGAATCAATTTTGGGTACACGATTAAGTTTACTTACCGCGCTGTATTCTTCAGTTCCCAACTTGATACGCAAGGTGTAAGTCCCGCCAATACGTCCGATTGTATCACGCGCCGAAGAAGGCTGCCATACATAACTGCCGTTGTTTTTCAGGTCCTTAAACGAAAAAACCTTCCCTTTTTCATCGGTTACTGTAACGGTGGCATTAAGAGCAGGTTTGGCAGGCGTGTTATCAAAATAAGGCGCCGATTGTGTCAGACGGATAGTTTGGTCGGCGATTTGATTGGTAACCCAACCTTCCACCACCAATTGCGACTCGCCCGAATTAATATTCAAATCTACTACGTCTTCGCAGCTTGAGAGTAGTACAATAGCCCCCAGCCCCAATGGGGTGCTTTTTAACAGATATTTAAAAAGATTGGCCAATACAGTATTGATTGTTTTCATGGCATTCGTAGTCAGCTGTTTCATTAGAATTTAAAATTATAAGTAACGGCAGGAATCACCGAGCCAATTACGGCATAGCGTACGGCTTCTGTTTTGAGGTTATTATCTTCATTTTGGCGCACATACATGGAGAAAGGATTGCGACGGTTGTAGGCGTTATACACACTGAATACCCATTCGCCTTGTCCAATACCAAATAGTTTTTTCTTCGATTTCAGTGTGGCGCCGAGGTCTAAGCGATGATAAGCAGGAATCCGAGCTGCATTACGACTGTCGTTGACGTTTTGGGGCAAGGCCAATCCTCCCCATTCAAAGCGGTTAGTCGGGAAGGTGGCAGGCGTGCCCGTGTTGAAGGCAAAATTGGAAGAGAAACTCCAGCGCTCATTGAGTTGATACAAGGCTACTACGGACAGATTGTGGGTTTTGTCAAAACGGGCAGGAAACCAACCACCGTTGTTGATGCCTTCAATTTTACGTTCAGTACGGGCCAAGGTATAACTAAACCAACCTGTCAATTTTCCTTTGTTTTTCTTCACATAAAATTCCGTTCCGTAAGCCCGTCCGTTTCCAAAAAGCAAGTCTCCCTCAAAGTATTTGTTCAATAACAAGTCTGAATTTCTGACGTAATCAATCTGATTTTGAAGCTTTTTATAATAAACCTCTACCGACGCTTCGTAGGTATTGTCCTGAAAATTTTGGAACCAACCTAAGGCTACTTGGTCAGCCAATTGGGGTTTGATAATCTTTGAACTCAATGTCCACACATCCAATGGAGAACTTGCCGCCGTATTTGACAATAAATGCAAATATTGGGCCGTACGGTTATAACTTGCTTTGATAGAAGTGGAAGGCGATACTTCAATTTTGGCTGAGAAACGCGGCTCCCAATTTCCATATTGGTTAATTACTTCGTTTTTCCCGTAACGTTTTTCAGAAATCGGGTATTTGCGTTCGCCTACGGCAATCTCCTGAAATTCAAAAACCTCACCCGAACCTAAATTCCGAAAATAAGAATATCGAATCCCGTATTGGAGAGACAGCCATTTATTTATTTTCTGATCATTGCCAATGTATAAGGCTGATTCGTCGGCATAACGTGCCTCAATACTGATATTTCGCTCTTCACCGCTGGAAATCGCTAAAGCTGTTCCGGGTTTTGAGTCATAATGCAGGTACTGCCCTCCAAAAGTAATGGTATTGTTAGGAGTCAGATAGTAGGTAAAGTCAGGCTTAAAACTCTTGGTTTTGATACTCGAATTCCATTTGAACTTGTCTCCCGTTTTGCTTTCATTGTTACGATCTGATTCCAACCCATAATCATAGTTAGAATAAAATGCCGTCGCATTCATGAACAACTTATTGTTAAAAATGTGGTTCCAACGAGCCGTAGCCGTTTGATTTCCCCAATCGAAGCCAAAATCTGCCCCAAACACATCGCGCCCAAAATAGCCCGAAGCATAGACTGTGTTTTTATCGTTGATGCGGTAATTGGCTTTAGCTGTAAAATCGTAAAAATTAAAACGGGAGTTTTTTAAATCACTGTTTAGAAAGGGTTTGGCCAACACATCAATGTACGACCGCCTCCCAGCCACAATGAAGGAGCCTTTTCCTTTGGCAAAGGGTTGCTCGTAGCTTAATCGTGAAAAGATACTGCCGATTCCACCGTTGATTTCGCGGGTTTTGGAATTCCCTTCTTTGAGTCGTACATCCAAAATAGAAGAAATGCGTCCGCCATATTGGGCAGGAATACCGCCTTTTATCAGCTTTACATCTTTAACCGCATCGGGATTAAAAACCGAGAAAAAGCCGAATAAGTGGGAAGAATTATAAACGGGAGCTTCATCAAGAAGCACTAAATTTTGGTCAATATTACCGCCGCGCACGTTAAATCCGCTGGCCCCCTCCCCTACACTTGTTACGCCCGGCAACAATTGAATACTCCGTACCAAATCAACTTCTCCCAACAATGCCGGCATTTGTCGGATGGTTTTCATCTCGACCTTGTTGACCGACATCTCAATGTTTTTTACATTTTCGTCTTCTTTGGCTGTCCTGATGATTACTTCCTGCAATTTCAAACTTTCGTCTTTCAATTCGATATTGAGTTTTAAATCGGCAGTAAGCTCTATCCTTTTCTCAATTTTTTCATAACCAAGGTAGTTGAATACAAGCGTATAGGTGTTGCCGGTAGTAAGATTAAGGGCATAATATCCATAGTCGTTGGAAACAGTACCGTTACTGATTTCACGGACATATACGGAGACTCCGATGAGGGTTTCCCCGTTGGAAGCATCCTTAATGTAACCACTAATGGTCTTTTTTTCTTGGCCATACCCTCGCGTAAATACCAAAAGCAATAAAAGGAGTGATAAGCATTGTCTCATAGCTGAAAATGGTTACTGATTGTTCACTGAATGACATTCTAAATCTGCGTTTCCCCTACGGAGCCACAAAACTTAGCATAGCGTTTGTACTTTTTTTATATAAAACGCTGTAAACCTACTTGTTTGTTTCAAAAAATAAGATAAAATTGGGATGAAGTGCCAAAAAAATGGCGTAAAAGGGAATTATAAAGGTATAACTGTAATCAAAAAGCAAATCATAAATATAAAAGGGTTGCCTCAATAAGCGAGGCAACCCTTTTATGTATTTACCATTTTTATTAATCTACCACCACTTCATCCATTGCGATTGTTATAGTTTGACCAGACGGGCTTTTTCCTGCGTTTTTGGCACGTACACGTATGTATCGGGCGCGAGCCGTCTTAAAGTCGGCTACCACGGGTAAAATCTGCCAAGGTCCCTCCAATTGGTAATTTACGGGCTGCGCAATCGCATCTTTAAAGTTTTCTCCATCCCGCGATAGGCCAATTTCTACCGAAGTTGGCGGAAATACATTGCTCATGATGATTTTTAAAAAGTTGGCTGACACTTTCGTTACAGGTTTCACTTCTCCCAAATCTATCGTAATTTCAAAATCTTTACCCGACATCCAAACCCATTCAGCACTGTTTCGGGGACTTTGCGCCACCTGACCATCGGTAAGTTTCTTTCTGTCAGCATCTACGCCTTCTGCGGGCGCGTTGGCGTAGGTATAAGATTTGCCTTTAGCACGGTGTATAAAGAATTTCTCCTCAAACCTTGCTCCCGCCGTTGTAATGGCTTTAATCGTTGTGATTTTATCCAATGTAATCGGCATCACATACTCCGTTGAACTCGTGGATGGCTCTTTTCCATCAAGCGTATAATAAATTTTACTGTCTGAGTCCAGTTTTTCCAGTCGTACCTGCAATTGTCCCTGATTGTTGAACTGCGTTACGGCTTTTACATCTAAAATCCGCTTGGAATAATTGACTTTCAGATAATCCATTCGCTTTACATGCTCTTTCAGGCGCGTCGCAAAATCTTCAAAATTCTTTCCTCCCGAAGGTACCCAAGCCACTTCAGCTATAGCCGTTGCCCTTGGAAAAGTCATATATTCTACCTGTTGGGGAGTAGGCATATATTCAGTCCAAACATTCCCCTGAACACCCAAAATATACTTTTGTTCTTCAGGCGAAAACTCAGCGGAAGGGTCATATTCATAGACTTTTTCAATAGGCAAATAGCCGCCAATGGCTAAAGGTTCTTTTGCAGGATTGGCCTGATAATAATCCAAATAGTAATAGGTATTTGGCGTCATAATGACGTTGTGTTTTTGCTTGGCCGCCTCAATCCCCCCTTTTATTCCTCGCCAACTCATCACTGTGGCATTGGGAGCCACTCCACCTTCCAAAATCTCATCCCAACCGATAATGGCACGTCCTTTTGAGTTTACAAACTTTTCAATACGCTTAATGAAGTAACTTTGTAGTTCGTGCTCATCCTTAAGATTCAGTTTTTTAATCAATTCCTGACAAAAAGCACTCTTTTGCCACGCATCTTTTGGACACTCATCACCCCCGATATGAATGTATTTACCGGGAAATAAAGGGATTACTTCCGTAAGAACATCTTGCAAAAACGTAAAGGTTTGTTCGGTGGGACAGAAAACATCAGTCATTACCCCCCATTTGGTCGCTACCTCGTATTTCTTAGTCGGTTCGCAACCTAACTCAGGATATGCAGCCAACGCTGCCGAGGCATGACCGGGCATTTCAATTTCGGGAATAATGGTCACGTATTTTGCCTGTGCATACTTCACAATATCTTTAATCTCGGCTTGGGTATAAAAACCGCCAATTTCTTTTCCGTCAAATTTCTGCGGATAATTCTCTGAATATTGTCCTACCAACGTTTCCTTACGTTTTGAGCCTATTTGCGTCAACTTAGGGTATTTCTTGATTTCAATGCGCCATCCTTGGTCATCTGTCAGGTGCCAATGCAAAACATTCATTTTGTGAACTGCCAGCAAGTCAATGTACTTTTTGATAAACGAAACGGGCATAAAATACCGGCCAACATCCAGCATCAACCCCCGATGAACGAAACGCGGCTTGTCCTGAATTTGGCAAACGGGCATTGCCCACGTTATATTTTCAACGGGAGTAGGGCTGAATACGGCCGTTGGCAATAGCTGAAAAATGGTTTGCATCCCATAAAAAGCCCCTTGAGGAGTGGCTGTTTCCAAAATCACTCGGTCTGCACTAACGAGAAGTTTATATCCTTCCGAACCTAAGCCCAATGCTTTATTTTGACGAATATAAATGACATTTTTGGCCGTAGGCGTAGCGGTAGACGCGATGGGCAAAGTAAGCTTAGAAGCCGTTTTAAGAGCATTAATCAGGCTTTGAGCAATGGGTTTTAGTCCAGCATCTTTAGCAGTTACAATGATTTTGGTCTGAGGGTTTACTACAAACTGCCCCTCACCGCCATTAAACTGGGCAGGAAAAGGAATAAGGTTGTAAACATTGTCTTGGGCTTGGAGAAGTGTAAGGTGCAGCGTACAAAGTGTAAAGAAGAAAGCTAATTTTTTCATGCGTATGTTAAATCGTTTGAGAAACAAAGGAACTAAAAAACGGCAGGAATTGAAAAAATAGTGTGTAATCGGCTAAAAACAAAAACGCCCCAACAGGAGTCGGGGCGTTTTTTATGTATAATCAGGGAAACCTATTAATTTGCTAATTCGCGTTTGCCACGGCGAGAACCGCTGCGCTCACGTGCTTCAGTTACCGTTTCAAGTTCTTCTTTTGAACCGATAATAAGTTTCTGGAAACGACGTGCTCCCGTACCTGCCGGAATCAAGTGACCTACAATCACGTTTTCCTTCAAGCCTTCGAGTGTATCGCGTTTTCCGCGTACGGCTGCTTCGCTCAATACCTTGGTCGTTTCCTGGAACGAGGCTGCTGAGATAAAGCTTTCGGTACCCAGAGAAGCCTGAGTGATACCCATTAACGTTGGTTGAGCAACGGCGGGTTTCGCATCACGAGCTGTTACCAAACGTTGGTCACGGCGTTTCAGGGTCGAATTTTCGTCACGCAAACGACGTGCAGAAATCAACATACCCGGTTTAAACGTTTCTGAATCACCGGAATCTTCTACCACTTTCATGTCGAGTACACGGTCATTTTCTTCGCGGAACGTCCATTTATCTACCGGTTGCATTTCCAAGAAGATAGTGTCACCCGGATCCATGATTTCAACTTTCTGCATCATTTGGCGTACAATACACTCAATGTGCTTATCATTGATTTTCACCCCTTGCAGACGATATACCTCTTGAATCTCATTTACCAAATATTCCTGTACGGCGGTTGGTCCTTTGATTGACAGGATGTCGCTTGGTGTAATCGCTCCGTCTGACAGTGGCTCACCTGCTTTCACATAGTCACCATCCTGCACCAAAATATGTTTTGACAAAGGCACAAGATATTTTTTACGAGTACCGTCTTTCGATTCGATGTTGATTTCACGGTTACCGCGTTTAATCACCCCGTAAATAACAACTCCGTCAATTTCAGAAACTACCGCAGGGTTAGATGGGTTACGCGCCTCAAACAATTCCGTTACCCGAGGCAAACCTCCCGTAATATCACGGGTTTTACCCAAAGTTCGCGGAAGTTTTGCCAGAGCTTGCCCCGTTCTTACCGAAGCGCCATCTTTAATAACCAAGCGAGCCCCAACAGGAAGGTTATATATCTTCTCTTCGATATCCGTCAAAAGTGGGCTCTTACCTTTTATCAACATGCCCGGGTTTTTAGCACGGTCACGGCTTTCGATAATTACCATCTCTTGGAAACCGGATTGCTCGTCGATTTCCTCGCGGAACGTAATCCCTTCTTCGATGGCTTCATATTCTACAAAACCATTGAATTCTGATAAGATAACGGCGTTGTAAGGATCCCAGTTACAAAGTTCTTGTCCTTTGGTTACTCTATCTCCTTCTTTAACCAATAAAGTAGCCCCGTAAGGTACGTTGTTGACAATCAGTACTTGTCCGTTAGTTTCACTTACGATACGAATTTCACCCGAACGACCCATTACGATGGTTGCAGGATTTCCTTCATTGTCGGTTGAATCTACCGTACGCATATCTTCAAATTCAACTTTACCGTCAAATTTAGTTTTGATAGACGCTTCCTGCGCAATGTTCTGCGCTACCCCACCCACGTGGAAAGTACGAAGTGTCAACTGTGTACCTGGCTCACCGATTGACTGTGAGGCAATTACCCCGACAGCTTCTCCGTTTTCAGCCATCCGTCCCGAAGCTAAGTTACGTCCGTAGCATTTTGAACAAACACCACTGCGGGTTTCACAAGTCAATACCGAACGAATTTCAACAGTTTCGATGCTGGTTTCGTCAATTCTGGAAGCAATTTCTTCCGTAATTTCTGAACCAGAAGCTACGATTAATTCGCCGGTAAGCGGATCAAGAACGTCATGAACAGAAACACGTCCTAAGATACGTTCTGATAATGGTTCTACGATATCTTCATTGTCTTTCAACGCTGAGATTTCGATACCGCGCAATGTACCGCAGTCTTCTTCATTTACTACTACATCTTGGGCAACATCATGCAAACGACGAGTCAGGTAACCCGCATCCGCCGTTTTTAATGCTGTATCGGCCAAACCTTTACGAGCACCGTGGGTAGAGATAAAGTACTCCAATACGTCAAGACCTTCTTTAAAGTTTGACAAAATTGGGTTTTCAATGATTTCCCCTACTCCACCTGCCAAGTTTTTCTGTGGTTTCGCCATCAATCCACGCATACCACCCAACTGACGTACCTGCTCACGTGAACCGCGTGCACCAGAGTGCATCATCATATACACAGAGTTGAAGCCCTGTTGGTCATTTTCCAATTGCGTCAGGAGCGTATTGGCCAACTTGGTGTTGGTACGCGTCCAAACGTCAATGATTTGGTTATAGCGTTCGTTTTCAGTGATTAGACCCATCATAAAGTTCTCCATCACCCCTACCACTTCTTCTTTAGCGGTATCAATCAGTTGCCATTTTACATCCGGGATTTTAATATCTCCCAAACCAATGGACAACCCACCTTTAAAGGCTGTTTGGAAACCTAAATGCTTGATTTCATCCAAGAATTGTGCACAACGCGCATTGCCTGCAATCTTGAATACCTGCCCAATGATTTGCTGAAGTTTTTTCTTCGTCAACAATTCATTGATATATCCTACGATTTCGGGCACACATTGATTGAAAAGAATCCGACCAGCTACAGTATCAATCAATTTCTTTTCCAACGAACCGTCTTCGTTACGAACCGTAACGCGGCACTTGATTTGAGCATGTTTAGAAAGTTTGCCTTCGTTGATAGCGATGATTACTTCATCCGCTCCGTAGAAAGTCATTCCTTCACCAATAATTGGAATCTCAGGTGTTGATTTACGGCCTTTAGTTACGTAGTAAAGACCCAATACCATGTCTTGTGAAGGTACCGTAATTGGCGCACCGTTGGCCGGGTTAAGAATGTTGTGTGAAGAAAGCATCAACATAGACGCTTCCAAAACAGCTTCCTGTCCAAGAGGTACGTGTACCGCCATCTGGTCACCGTCAAAGTCAGCGTTGAAGGCCGTACAAACGAGCGGGTGCAATTGGATAGCTTTACCTTCAATCAATTTAGGCTGGAAAGCCTGAATACCCAAACGGTGCAAAGTTGGAGCGCGGTTGAGCAACACAGGGTGTCCTTTCAACACGTTTTCCAAAATATCCCAAACAACAGGGTCTTTACGGTCAACGATTTTCTTTGCTGATTTTACCGTTTTTACAATACCGCGCTCAATCAATTTACGAATGATAAACGGTTTGAATAACTCAGCGGCCATGTCTTTAGGAAGACCGCACTCGTGCAATTTGAGTTCAGGACCTACCACAATTACTGAACGACCTGAATAGTCAACGCGTTTTCCAAGCAAGTTTTGACGGAAACGTCCTTGTTTCCCTTTCAACATGTCTGAAAGTGATTTCAAGGCACGGTTACCTTCCGAACGAACAGCGTTTACTTTACGGCTATTATCAAACAACGAGTCAACAGCTTCCTGTAACATCCGTTTTTCGTTCCGTAAGATAACTTCCGGCGCTTTGATTTCAATCAAACGCTTCAAACGGTTGTTACGAATGATAACGCGACGATATAAATCATTTAAGTCAGAAGTTGCAAAACGACCGCCATCCAACGGCACCAATGGGCGCAATTCCGGTGGAATTACAGGCACCATCCGAATCACCATCCATTCAGGACGGTTTTCGATACGTGTATTTGCATCGCGAAGCGCTTCAACTACTTTCAAACGCTTCAATGCTTCCGCTTTCCGCTGTTGCGAAGTATCGTTGGCTGCATTGTGACGCAATTCATAAGACAGTTCGTCCAATTGAGTGCGTGACAACAACATTTCCAATCCATCCGCACCCATTTTTGCAATGAATTTGTTTGGATCGGTATCAGGCAACATTTGGTTTTCGCGGGGAAGTTTATCCACGATATCCAAATATTCGTCTTCGGTCAGGAAATCCATTTTACTGATTCCGTCTTCCGCTTTGACACCTGCCTGAACGACTACGTATCGTTCGTAGTAAATAATTTGATCTAATTTTTTGGTAGAAAGTCCCAACAGGTAGCCAATCTTGTTTGGCAAACTGCGGAAATACCAAATATGTGCTACGGGTACAACTAATTCAATGTGCCCCATGCGTTCACGGCGCACTTTTTTCTCAGTTACTTCAACACCGCAACGGTCGCAAATAATACCTTTATAACGAATGCGCTTGTATTTACCACAGTGACATTCCCAGTCTTTTACAGGCCCAAAGATGCGCTCGCAAAAGAGCCCGCCCATTTCAGGTTTGTAAGTCCGATAGTTGATTGTTTCGGGCTGGGTTACTTCGCCATAAGAGCTTTCCAATATGGACTCAGGCGATGCCAAGCTAATGGTAATCCGCGAAAAGTCACTATTGATTTTCTTGTTTTTCTTGAATGACATTTTCGATATGGTTTGTGTGATAATTACTTTTTAGTTACAGTTTTTAGTTTAAGGTTTACAGCCTGTGTTTTTAACTACAAACTGTAAACCATAGACTTTAAACTTATTAGTCCATCGTAATTTCCAATGCCAAACCTCTCAATTCGTGAATCAATACGTTGAATGATTCAGGAATATTTGGCTTCGGCAGGTTTTCACCTTTGACAATGGCTTCGTACGCTTTTGCACGTCCGATAACATCATCTGATTTCACTGTCAATATCTCTTGAAGAATGTGCGATGCACCGAATGCTTCCAATGCCCATACTTCCATTTCTCCAAAGCGCTGTCCACCAAATTGAGCTTTACCACCCAATGGTTGCTGTGTAATAAGAGAGTATGGCCCAATTGAACGTGCGTGCATTTTATCATCGACTAAGTGACCCAGCTTAAGCATGTACATGATACCTACTGTAACACTTTGATCAAATTTATCCCCCGACTGACCATCATAAAGGGGAGTACGTCCAAATTCCGGAATCCCTGCTTCGTTCAATTCAGAAACTACTTGATCTTCTGTAGCTCCGTCGAAAATAGGTGTCGCATACTTACGTCCCAATTTTTTACCAGCCCACGCTAAGATGGTTTCATAAATCTGGCCAATGTTCATCCGTGAAGGTACCCCCAATGGATTCAACACGATGTCCATCGGTGTACCATCCGCTAAGAATGGCATGTCTTCGTCACGAACGATTTTAGCAACTACCCCTTTGTTACCGTGACGACCCGCCATTTTATCACCTACTTTCAGCTTACGCTTCTTGGCAATATACACTTTGGCTAATTTCACGATACCGGCCGGTAATTCGTCACCCACTTCTAAGGTAAATCGGTCACGTTTAAAACGTCCAGAAATTTCGTTGCGGCGTTTTTGAAAGTTTTTAACCATCTCAAACAGCAACTTGTTCGTGGTTGGATCATCTGTCCATCCTTCAATAATTAAATCGCCGAGCAAGTTTACTTCTTCCGGAACTACATAACCACCTTCATCACGATAGGCGTTTTTGTCTGGGAAAATATTATTGATGATATTAACCCGGCTAAACTTCACACCTTTACTCATGATGTCTTCGCCAAATTTATGTTTTATGCCCGCCGTAGTTTTGCCTTCAAGAAGTTCAACCATTTTATCAATGACCACTTCTCGGTGTTTGGCTAACTCACGACCATAACTTTTCATCAATACTTTCAGCTCTTCCTTTTGTTTTACGCGTTCATCGCGTCCCGGACGAGAGAATAATTTGGTATCAACAATCACCCCTTTCATAGATGGAGGTGCTTTTCTGGAGGCATCTTTCACGTCACCCGCTTTGTCACCAAAGATGGCACGCAACAATTTTTCTTCCGGCGTTGGATCCGACTCACCTTTAGGAGTAATCTTACCAATCAGAATATCGCCTTCTTTTACATCAGTTCCTATTCTTACAATACCATTTTCGTCCAAATTCTTAACGGCTTCCTCGCTGACGTTTGGAATTTCAGCCGTTAATTCTTCTTCTCCGCGCTTAGTGTCACGTACTTCCAAATCATATTCTTCGATGTGAATAGACGTGAAAATATCATCACGTACTACCTTCTCAGAAATTACAATCGCATCCTCAAAGTTGTATCCCTGCCAAGGCATGAATGCCACAAGCAAGTTACGTCCCAATGCTAATTCACCGCCTTCTGTAGCATATCCTTCACTCAAAATCTCCCCTTTTTCTACCTTTTGGCCTTTGAGAACCATTGGCTTAAGGTTGATACAGGTATCTTGGTTGGTACGACGAAATTTAATCAAATCGTACGTCACAACATCACTGTCAAAACTTACCAATCGTTGTTCGTACGTCCGTTCGTAGCGAACCACAATCTTAGTTGCATCTACAAATTCAACCACTCCGTTTCCGACAGCAACAATTAAAGCACGTGAATCACGAGCAACACGCCCTTCTAATCCTGTACCCACAATTGGAGCTTGCGGACGAAGAAGCGGCACAGCCTGACGTTGCATGTTAGAACCCATCAAGGCACGGTTGGCGTCATCATGCTCCAAGAATGGAATCATAGAGGCTGCCACAGATACAATCTGATTGGCTGCAATATCCATCAATGAAACCTGTGAAGGGTCAACCATTGGGAAGTCACCTTCAAAACGGGTTTTAATTTTTTCAACCAAGAAGTTTCCGTCACCATCCACTGAAGCATTGGCTTGAGCAATGTATTTTGAATCCTCTTCCTCAGCAGTCAAATAAACGAGTTCATTGGTCAATTTACCGTTATCAATCACGCGGTAAGGCGTTTCAATAAAGCCCATGCTATTGGTTTTCGCATAGACACAAAGCGATGAAATCAAACCAATGTTTGGACCTTCTGGCGTTTCAATCGTACAAAGACGGCCGTAGTGCGTATAGTGAACGTCACGAACCTCAAAACCAGCACGTTCGCGGCTCAAACCACCAGGCCCCAGTGCCGACATACGGCGTTTGTGCGTAATCTCGGCCAAAGGATTAGTTTGGTCCATGAATTGCGACAACTGGTTCGTACCAAAGAATGAGTTAATTACCGACGATAAGGTACGGGCATTAATCAAATCAATGGGTTTAAAGTCTTCATTATCGCGAACGTTCATACGTTCTTTGATAGTACGAGACATACGTGCCAAACCGACTCCAAATTGAGCCCACAATTGCTCTCCTACTGTACGTACACGACGATTTGACAAGTGGTCAATATCATCGACGACAGCTTTGGCATTGATAAGACCAATTAAGTATTTTACAATGGAAACAATGTCTTGGGTTGTTAATACCTTTGTTGACATTGAAATATCCAACTGCAATTTCTTATTGACACGGTAGCGTCCTACATCCCCTAAGTCATAACGCTTATCCGAGAAAAACAGGCTTTGAATTACTTCGCGAGCCGTTTGTTCATCAGGTGCTTCTGCATTACGTAATTGGCGATAAATTTGCTCAACAGCCTCTTTTTCAGAGTTAGAGCTGTCTTTTTGCAACGTATTATATATGATATTATAATCGGCCATATTCATATCCTCACGGTGCAGAATAATAGATTTCTGTCCTGAGTCAAGAATTACATCCAAGTCATTGGCCGATACTACAGAGTCACGTTCAAGTAAGACTTCATTACGACTGATAGACACCACTTCACCAGTATCTTCGTCAACGAAATCTTCGGTCCAAGTACGGAGAACCCTCGCTGCTAAGCGACGGCCTACGGCTTTATTCAAGCTCGCTTTTGTAGCCGGAATTTCTTCTGAAAGTTCAAATAAATCTAAAATTTCCTTATCTGAACCAAAGCCGATTGCCCGTAACAGGGTAGTTACCGGAAATTTTTTCTTCCGATCAATGTAGGCATACATGACGTTATTTACGTCAGTAGAGAATTCAATCCAAGAACCTTTAAAAGGAATAATTCTTGCCGAATAGAGTTTTGTACCATTGGTGTGCTTGCTCATAGAGAAGAACACACCCGGCGAGCGGTGAAGTTGAGATACAATAACGCGTTCTGCTCCGTTGATAACGAAGGAACCTTTTTCCGTCATGTAAGGAATGGCACCCAGAAATACTTCTTGCTCAATCGTTTGAAAATCCTCATTATCTGCATCGTTACATTTCAGGCGCAATTTAGCCTTCAAAGGTACCGAATAGGTCAATCCCCGAGCAATACACTCATTGACAGTGTATTTTGGCGGATCAAGAGCATAGTCCACAAATTCGAGGACAAAATTTTCACGAGAGTCAGAAATAGGAAAGTTTTCTTGGAATACTTTATACAAGCCCTCTTTGTGGCGTTCTTCAGATGCAGTATCTAAATTAACGAAATCCCGATAAGAGCGAACTTGTACATCTAAGAAGTCCGGATAATCAATAACAGGCTTAATCCGGGCGAAATTTTTACGTGGAGTTTGTTTGGTTACCAAGGCTTTATAAGTTTTTGGTGGAATACGAACCAAGCGTCAATCTAATCAGATATAACGCAGGAACTCAAAAATTAGTTTACAAAAAACTTAGCTTGCCTCGTAGATTTATTGAATTTTAATCCCTTTGCATCGCTCCTACGAGTGGCGAAGTGTTTCAGATTAAACTCTTTGAGAAGGAGTCAGTAGGTACCCAGAAAATTAGAACGCCAGCACGACCAACAATGAACGGAGCTTTTAGCTCACTTAAAGCAGGAAAAGACCTGACGCTGGGTCAGGCCTGTTTCCGTAAGATTGGGATAAAGAAGCGCAGAAATTATTTAACTTCTACTTCAGCACCGGCTTCTTCCAATTGTTTTTTCAAAGCTTCTGCTTCATCTTTTGAAATTCCTTCTTTCAAAGGTTTTGGAGCTCCATCAACAAGTTCTTTTGCTTCTTTCAAGCCAAGACCTGTCAAATCTTTTACAAGTTTCACAACTTGAAGTTTAGCGGCTCCAGCTGCTTTCAAAATTACGTCGAAGGAAGTTTTTTCTTCAACTACAGGAGCTGCGTCGCCGCTTGCTGGGCCAGCTACTACTACTGCTGCTGCTGCTGCGGGTTCGATACCATACTCATCTTTCAAGATTGCAGCAAGTTCGTTTACTTCTTTTACAGTAAGGTTAACAAGTTGCTCTGCGAATGCTTTCAAATCTGCCATTTTTATTGAAAGTTAAAATTTGTTACGTGTTATGTTATGTATTTTATGAAAGTTTTGTCATCTGTTTAACCACTATTAATAGGATCATTATCAACAGATAACTTTGTCGGGAAGGATTATCCTTCGCGTTCCGACAAGGTTTTGAGAATACCAGCCAATTTGCCACCGCTGCTTTGCAATGCCGATACGACATTTTTGGCAGGAGATTGCAACAAACCAATGATTTCTCCGATTAATTCTTGCTTTGACTTCAAGGTCAAAAGCGTGTCAAGTTGATCGGCACCGATGAAAAGGCTATATTCTACCGAAGCACCTTTCAGCTTCAGTTTATCATTACCCGATTCTTTACGGAACTCTTTAATCAATTTGGCCGCAACTTTGCCTGACTCCGGATGAAACATAACTCCCGAAAATCCTTTCAAAACAGTATCGTTGAAAGAAGCATAATCGGTGTCTAATGTTTCAAGTGCTTTTGCGATCAGCGTGTTCTTTACAACGCGATACTCTATTCCTTGGTTAAAACATTTACGGCGGAGATTGTTGGTCTCGCCCACTGTCATGCCTGTAGCATCAACAATGTAGAAATAGGGTACTGCTTTGAACTTCTCGCTGAGTTCGTCTATGATAACGGCTTTTTCTTCGCGTGTCATAATTATATTCCTGCAATCGTGCTTTTATCAATGATTACACCTGGACTCATTGTACTCGACAGGTGTACGCTTTTTACGTAAGTACCTTTAGCCGAAGAAGGTTTGAGCTTCATCAAAGTAGCAATCAATTCTTGGGCGTTTTGGGCAATTTTATCAGAACCAAATGATACGCGGCCAATGCTGGTATGGATAATACCAAACTTATCAACCTTGAAATCAATTTTACCTGCTTTTACCTCTCTAACAGCCTTACCGACTTCCAATGTTACAGTACCAGATTTAGGGTTAGGCATCAGTCCGCGTGGCCCTAAAATTTTACCTAATTTACCGATTTTGGCCATTACAGTAGGCATAGTGATGATTACATCTACATCTGTCCAGCCCTGCTCGATTTTTTTGATAAACTCATCTAAACCTGCATAGTCTGCGCCGGCCTCTTTAGCCTCGGCTTCTTTATCAGGTGAACAAAGTACTAATACTCGTACTTCACGACCTGTACCGTGCGGTAAAGCCACCACTCCACGAACCATCTGATCCGCTTTGCGGGGGTCAACACCCAAACGAACATCTATATCTACCGAAGCATCAAACTTAGTATAAGAGATGTCTTTTAGAATTTCTGCTGCTTTCTCGAAGGAATACTCTATTTTAGTATCAAATTTCGATAAAGCCTCTTTTCTTTTTTTAGTCAACTTTGCCATTGTTCAAAATGTCTTTACGTCCGCTTCGTGATTAGTTGTCCCAAGGAGCTTTACCTGTAATTGTAATACCCATACTGCGTGCTGTACCGGCAATCATCTTCATTCCGGCTTCTACCGTAAAGCAGTTTAAATCAGGCATTTTGGTTTCTGCGATTACTTTCACCTGATCCCAATTTACTGATCCTACTTTTTTACGATTAGGCTCTGCCGAACCGAGTTTTACTTTAGCAGCCTCCAAAAGCATAATAGGTGCTGGTGGAGTTTTGATGACAAATTCAAACGATTTGTCTTTGTAGTATGTAATTACTACGGGCAATATCATCCCCATTTTGTCCTGCGTACGACCGTTAAATTGTTTGCAGAACTCCATGATATTCAAACCCTTCGAACCCAGTGCTGGTCCGATTGGGGGTGAAGGATTGGCTTGGCCACCTTTCACTTGCAGTTTGACGTAACCTACTACTTCTTTCGCCATCGTTTTAAAACGTTTAAGTTGGCGTTACCGGTTCTAACGTACGGCTGACAGACAAAGAGGAAGCGCTTCGTCTCGTACTCCCGGCAACATTTTGAAAAATCAGCTTTCTTTTTCTACTTGTGCGTAACCCAGCTCCACGGGCGTACTCCGCCCGAATATTTTCACAACGACATTCAATTTTTTCTT
Source organism: Runella sp. (assembly GCF_027484545.1). Classification (GTDB taxonomy): domain Bacteria; phylum Bacteroidota; class Bacteroidia; order Cytophagales; family Spirosomataceae; genus Runella. Next base: position 50,762 of record NZ_JAIXST010000158.1, read on the forward strand.
GTCGTCAAAAATTTCTTCTACAGTACCAATAAAACCACTGAAAGGACCGTCGATGATTTTAACACTTTCTCCTTTCATGAAGCTCATTTTTGGAGCCTCGACTTCCTCAACCGCATCTTCTACTTTACCCAAAATCCGATTAATTTCAGATTGCCGTAGGGGCACCGGTATTTTTGAGTTACCACTGGTATTACCCAAAAAACCCAATACTCCCGGCATTGTAGTAATTAAGTGATGTGTTTCTCCTTTTGTCAAATCCGCAGAAATGATGATATAACCTGGAAAAAAATTCTTTTCACGAATGCGCTTTTTACCATTGCGCATTTCGACGATTTTTTCGGTTGGAATCAATATCTCCGGAATGGACTCCTGTAGGCCTTGTCTGGTGATTTCATTCTCAAGATAAGTCTTAATTTTCTTCTCTTGACCAGACACAGCCCGGATAACGTACCAATTCAAATTGCTCATACCTGCTCAACTTTTTGGATAACCAGGACGAATGCCCTTAGAATGACTGATAGACAAAATTGAGAGCGTTCTCAAAGAGGAAGTCAATAAGACCTACCACCGCTGCAAAAATCAGCGAACCAAGCAGTACGAGTGTCGTACTGGATTGCAGGTCATTTAATTGGGGCCAAGTGACATTATGTCTTACCTCGTCCCAGGAGGCTTTTACAAATTCTACAAATGAGTTCATTTTGCGCAAAAGTTGCACGGGCACCAGGACTCGAACCCAGACCGAAGGTTTTGGAGACCTTAGTTCTACCTTTAAACTATGCCCGTGTATGTTACTTCCTAAAATCGGACTGCAAAAGTAGAGAAAAAAATATTTAATCGCAACTTTTTACGATTATTTTCATTTAAGAGATAATAATTGCCTTACCAGGACTAAACTAAGAATAGTTAAAATTCCTGCAAGCATAAAGGGTGCACCGGGAAATAAAAAAGGAGCCGAGGCATTTGTAAAATAAGAAAACAGCGACGTCATCATTACCGGACCTATAACAGCCGTTAAACTCATTAAGCTGGTAAGAGCGCCTCTTAGCTCTCCCTGCTCATTTGCAGGAACCTGATTAGCCATAATGGCTTGTAACGCCGGTGTGGCAATCCCTCCCAATGATGCTGCAATGGTAATCGCAAACATCATCCAACCTTGATTAGCAAAAGCATAAAGTAAAAAACTAATGGCGTAGAGTGATAGCCCCCAATAGATTGACTTTGTATTTCCTAATTTGGGGATGAGTGTTCGCGTTAATCCTCCTTGTACAATAGCCGCCATTAAACCTACAAAGGCGAGTGAATACCCTACCCATTTCTCATTCCACCCAAATTTTTCCATTGTAAAGTACGTCCAAGTGCTCTGAGTTGAGTAACCAGCAATGTAAATCAATGCTAAAGGTATAACTAAGCCAAAAATAACAGGATACTTTCTCAGATGCCGCAACGCACCTACAGGGTTAGCCCGCTTCCAGTCAAATTGGCGACGATTTTCGGGTTTAAGTGATTCCGGCAGTACAAAATACCCATAAATACAATTAAGTAAGCTCAATCCTGCAGACACAAAAAACGGTACATGAGCACCATACTGCCCTAACAATCCTCCAATCATGGGGCCAAGTATAAAACCCAATCCAAAAGCAGCCCCAATTAAACCAAAATTTTGAGCACGCTTTTCAGGTGGACTTACATCAGCAATATAAGCACCTGCCGTTGTAAAACTTGCGCCGAATATACCTGCAATTGTACGTGCCAAAAATAACCACCCTATGCTCGAAGCGAACGCAGTAAAAATATAGTCCAAACCAAAACCAACCAAAGACCCTAATAATATAGGGCGACGACCGTATTGGTCACTCAAACCACCCAAGATTGGTGAAAATACAAATTGCATTATTGAGTAAATAAACATCAACCATCCGCCATAAAGTGCCGCTTTTGAGAGGCCTTCTCCGGTTATATCTTGTATTAATCTCGGTATAACGGGAACAATTATGCCGATACCTGTTATGTCAATTAATAGCGTAATGAAGATAAAAATAAGTGCAGAGTTGCGTTTTTCAGCCATAAAAGGGATAATAATAGCACAAAAGTACGCAAATAATCAAGATAAAGGTACTTGTGCTGAAGCGTATGTGCCTTTATCAGTGGATTCAATTTGCCATTTACCCTTTAAAGAAGATATGCGATCTTGAATGTTTTTAAGGCCTTTACCTTCCTGCGCGTACTCCTGTATACCTTTCCCATTATCAAAAATTTCAAGATAGATGTTTGTGCCTTTACTGTAAAGTTTTAGGTGCGCTTCTGTAGCACTTGCATGTTTTATGATATTGTTAATAAGTTCAAGACAAATACTGTAGAGTTCAAATTCGGTCTGTCTTTCTAAACGTTCATTGAGGGTAATTTGAGCGTTAAAAGCGGTTTTGTTTGATCTATTAAGTTTCTCAATCAGTTTTTCCAAGCTTACTGACAGTCCATCTTTTTCAAGGTCTTCTGGCAGTAAGTTATGGCTAAGAAACCGTACACGTTGGTGAGCTTCATTCGTCATTTCCACTAAACTCTCATACACTTGCTGTTCCTTTTCGGTTAGTCCTTCAGGATTAAAAGACGACAAAGTCCAACGTATCGCAGACAGTGTTCCCCCTAACGAATCGTGTAAATCTGCCGCTACACGTTTACGTTCCAATTTCTGGCCACTAACAAGAGCCTCTGAGATTTCTTTATTTTGAGACTGTAATGCGTAGATGAGCTCCTTCTGCGTTTCTTCACGTTCTTCACGGGAACGGCGGTAATCATGGGCTAACGCCCAGGTAAAAAATACCATTTCAAGCATACTGCCAATGTGCATTGCATTAATTACAAAAATGCTGGGTTGCAAGTATCCCAATGTCCACAAAAGCACAATCATAATCCCCAAAAAATAGGCAACAGTACCAAAGAGATAATAAATAGCCGATGGATTACCTTTCTGGTAACTAACTATACAGGAACCGGAAATCAAACAAAAAAATATAACTATAAGTGTGCAGGAATAGACATTAGGACTGAGAGTATCAGGCCATACATAAATCCACGAACTAAGTAAGACGGATAAAATACCATCTATGATCAGTAACTTATATAAAAAAGGGGCGAGTTTTTTTAAACGAAGCGCATGAGCATAAAATAAAACACCTAAAACGTTACTCAAAGCTACTGCTATCACAATACTGTAACGGCTTATCCATTCACTGCTTGGCCAAACTAAATTATCAACAATTCCATAACCTCCTACAATAGCTACCAGTAAATAGCCTGTTAGAAACAATACATAGAGCAAAAAATTTCGTTCTTTGGTAACTAATAAAAATACCAACTGAACGATAATCATACAAATAACAAACCCTAAATGTGCGCTCCAAAACCACAGTTCATCCAAATATGTCTTATAAAAGTGGTGGGTTTCGGAAATTTTTAATTGAATTTTTTTTGCGTCCGTTGTAACCAAACGTACGTAAACTGTATAGGATGTATAGGCTGTAATTTCCAGTGGAATAGCACATTGATGTACTTGTATGTTCCGTTGATAGCTTGGTATAGCATCCTTAATTGATTTAGTTAAAATTTTACCCGATTCTTCATTGATTAAGAAAACAGTAAGTTCATCTACCATCGGATAGTCATTTTGCAAGACCCAATTAATTGGCTGATTTGTTTGTTTTTGAACTCGAAATCGAACCCAATAATCGGCATCGGCAAAACCAAAGTTTGGAGCGTGCTGTACAGTACTCTTAAAAGTCAGGGTAGTATCTTTATACTGAACTAAATTAGGTTTGCAATAAAGTGGGAGTATGATTTCGTTAGTATGGTATGGAATTAATCTTAGAAAAAGAACAATTAATGTTGTTAAAGGAGCTACAACAGAACACC
>NZ_JAIXST010000113.1 GCF_027484545.1 Runella sp.
TAGTTCTTGAAAGTGCTTGGACTACGGCCCAGTATGGAAATACTGCGCTCAAAACGGTGGATTAATTCCTGAAAGCCGGGCACTTCTCGGCCCGCACGATTGATAAGCTTGTTCTCATGTAGCTCATCAGAATTCTTTTTTTGTCATGATAAAGTTTAAGTTTAAATTGGCCTTAAAATTAAGCCTTTTGAAGAAATATAGCTACCGAAGGTTTTGTTCAACATAGGGTTGTCAGTGGAAGGGCTTTCCTTTGAACTGAAATAGATTTCCATTCCAAAATAATTTTCTATGAGCGCCTTAAAACACATTTACTCTCCTGCCTTTTATAACCGATTTTCGGAGGTTCTTGCCGCGGTCCTTCCGTCCTTTGATAAACAGCGCTTCATGGCTCAGATTTTTACGGCTGAATTTGAGCAAATGGAATTGAAAGAACGCATGAGGCATACGACGCAGGTGTTGCACCATTTTCTTCCTGCGGATTTTAGCGAAGCCGTTCCGCTGATAGAAAAGATGATTGACGGGGAAATGTAGGCGAAGACTCTTTGGGATTTATATTTTTCCCGGATTACATCGAAGTGTATGGATTGGATGATTTTGATACCTCCGTGAAAGCCATTGAATTTATTACCCAATTCATCACCTGTGAATTTGCAGTTCGGCCTTTCCTCCTGAAATATGGCAATACAATGATGGAGCAGATGCAGGCTTGGTCGCTGCACAAAAATCATAAAGTGCGACGATTGGCGAGCGAAGGCAGCCGCCCGCGTTTGCCTTGGGCGATGGCTATCCCTGCGCTGAAAAAGAATCCAACCCCTGTTTTGCCCATTTTGGAAAACTTAAAAAATGACCCTTCGGAATCGGTGCGGCGGAGTGTGGCCAACAATTTAAACGATATTTCCAAAGACCATTCCGACGTAGTAGTACAAATTGCCAATGCGTGGAAAGGCCAAAACAAAGAAACGGATGCCATTGTCAGGCACGGTTGCCGTACGCTGTTGAAACAGGGACATTCCGAAGTGTTGACGTTGTATAGTTTGGTCAGCGAGCGTATTCATCTCTCTGACTTTGCCCTTTTGACCCCGACCCTGAAAATCGGCGAAAGCCTGGAGTTTTCTTTTTTGATTCTCAACGCCAATGCTGGCCACCAAAAAGTCAGGTTAGAATACGCTGTTTATTACAAAAGACAGAATGGGCAGTTGTCAAAAAAAGTATTCAAGATAAGTGAAAGAGAATATGCGCCAGATGAACAGGTAAAAATTCTCCGAAAACAACGATTTGTACTGATTACGACTCGAAAATTCTACGCCGGTACACAGCAGTTATCCATTATTATCAACGGAGAAGAAAAGGAAGTTGTCCCTTTTGAGTTGATGATTTGACAAGTGTTTTGTCTTAGTATTTAATGCTGAATGGCTATTTGAAGGATAAATACTGAAAAGCCAGACTGAGTTATCCCTGAATCGATTTCTGTTCCTCGACCCACCGCATTCGATAGGCATTCATGGCTGTTTTGCCCAATTTATTGATTAAACGATAGTTGACCACTACGCCCACGGCGGCACCGATGCCCGGGATGAGTTGGGCCATTTTAGCCAAATCAATGTAATCGCGGTATTCCTGTTGGAACGTACGCCAATCAAAAGCGTGGATGTCTTCGGGGAGTTGTTTGCTCTTTTCGTCCCAGTTGACCATTTGTAAATACACTTCCTTGCGGCGTTCCTGACTGGAAAAAGCCAATTGGAAAATGTGCAGAATATAAAGACGTTCGCGGTAGTCGTCGATAGGGTAGCCGTATTGCGCGGCAATGTCAAAAAGTAATTTGAGTTTAATGCTCAGCAAAAGCGGAAAATCGGCAAGGGCCAGCAAAAAACCGCCCGCACCCGCCACACCTCCTTCGGCAGCGCCGGCGGTTTTGTAAAAATTGATACGAGTCTGAACGGCATGTTCCCGCTCCTCCAATGATTCGCCCGGAATGGATTGGGGCGTAATAAACTCGGCACCGAACAAAACTCCCCGCGTCATTTGTTTAATGGTGGTCGTGATCACATCGTGGATTTTTTCAGGAATGAGGTTATTGATCCAGGTTTGGGCTGCTTTTGACAGTCGATTGACCGCTGATGGCTTTTTGAGCATTTGGCGTTGCCAAAGCCGCAATTCCTTCTTTGCAATTTCTTCGTAAGATGACATGGATAAATGAGTTGGTGTGATTACAATTCGGGTAAATAATCCTGTAAAAAAGTGACTAATGAACAAACCGTTGCTCCTTTGTGAGGATAACTGTCAGAGCCGGGTGTAATTACAAAGTTTTTCGTGGTTTGTAAATCTTCAATTCCGATAAAAAAGCCTTTGGACACACTTGGAGCATTGCTGAATTTGATCTCAATACAACTAATCGGTTGGTTTCCTTTGACCAAAACGACGTCAATCTCTGTTCCGGTATGAGTTCGATAATAATAGATATCTATTTCCCGGGGTTTATGATATAGAATCTGCTCCATGACGTATCCTTCCCAAGAAGCTCCGATGACGGGGTTCCCAAGCAATTCTTCATAGCTTTTAATAGCAGTTAAAAAATGAACTATCCCGCTGTCTTTTACATAAATTTTAGGAGATTTTACCAAGCGTTTGCCAATATTGGTATACCACGGACTTATTTTATAGACTAAAAAAGCACCCACCATAAAATCAACGTAACGGTTAACTGCCGGAGATGAAATTCCCAAAGAACGAGACAGCTCTTCAGCATTGAATAGCTGTCCGTGATAATGAGCCAGCATTTGCCAAAGCCGTTTAGCCAGTACAGGATTGAAACTGTACCCAAAAAGTAAATTGAGATCACGTTCCACGTAAGAACGAACAAAGCTTTCCACCCAATCCTGATAGTTGGAGTCACTTTCGGCCAAAAAAGCGCCTGGAAACCCACCTCGAAACCAATGCCTTTGTTGGCTAAAGTCAGGAAAAATCTCTAATAACCGGAAAGGATTCAAATCTAAATAACTGATTCTTCCTGCCAACGATTCTGAAACACCTTTGACCAAATGCGGTGAGGCGGAACCTAACAGTAAGAATCGACCATTGACCCGATGTTTATCAATAACACTTCTTAGCCGGGTGAAAAGAATTGGATACGCCTGAATCTCATCAATGATTACCAATTTTTCTTTATGAAAATCAAAATAGCTTTCAGGGTCATCGCTGATTTTGGCTAAATCCTGTCCGCTTTCCAAATCTAAATAGACAAAAGGCTTCTCCAACATTTCTGCGGCCTGTAGTGCCAACGTAGTTTTTCCTACCTGTCTGGCTCCTAAAATAGCTACACTGGGAGAAATACTCAGTTTCTTAATTAATGTATCAATATCAGCTCTTTGGATTCTCATTTTGGAAAATTACTGTGTAACCTTGAAAAATCAAAGTATAACTTTAAATTTTCAAGGTTAATTGATAGTTTACCCTGAAAAATAAAAGTGTAACTTTAGTTTTTCAGGGTAAATGCCTTTGAATTCATTATCTTTTGTCATTAAAATAGGGAGTAGTTGGAGGAAAATACCAACTACGGCATCATTGCGGTATTAGCCTTTTGAAAGAGTGGTCAAAAACTCCCCAATCCAAGTATTATAAATAACGCCGGTTATGCTTTTAGTAGTTTATCAGTATAAAGTACCAACCACCGCGTTTATCCATTAGATACCATCTATCTTTAAAAACTTCTAAACCATGAGAGTACACATCAAAGGATTGCTTATTGTCATTGGAATGGGGCTGATTGCCTTCAGTGCCTTTCAATCAAGTCCGCCCGAAATTCTGAAAATTGCGAGAGGAACTCATATTTCTATGATTGGGGGAAATTTGGGTTCAAGAATGATGAATTATGGTCATTTTGAGACTGAAATGAACGTCCGTTACCCCGAAAATTCACTTTTTATCCGTAACATGTGCGACGGCGGCGATACGCCGGGTTTCCGTCCCCACGCCAGCCGTAACCTCCCTTGGGCGTTTCCGGGAGCCGAAAAATTCCAAACCGAATACGCCAATTATTCCAACAGCGAAGGCCATTTTGACTCGCCCGACCAATGGCTTAACCGTTTGAAAACGGATATAATCGTTGCCTTTTTTGGCTACAGTGAGTCGTTTCAGGGACCGGCAGGATTGGCCAATTACAAAGCGGAATTGGATGCGTTTATTAAATATACCCAAAATCAAAAATACAATGGAACGTCAGCGCCTCAATTGGCCATTGTTTCTCCCATCGCCTTTGAGGATTTGACGTCCAAATATGATTTGCCCAACGGTGTAAAGGAAAATGCAAACCTATTGCTGTACACCAAAGCGATGAAGGAGGTGGCAGCGCAAAACAATGTGTTGTTTGTCGATGCTTTTACCCCTTCTCAAAAATGGTACGCCGACAGTCAGGAATTTTTGACCATCGACGGTTCGCAATTGAACGAGGAAGGCTATAAAAAATTGAGTGTTCTATTAGCCGATCAATTGTTTGGAAAAACGGCTCCTAAAGCCGAAGCCAATCGCAAATTGGTGCGCGAAGCAGTTTTGGAGAAAAACTGGATGTGGCACAATGATTACAAAATTCCTAATGGCGTTCACGTGTACGGTCGTCGTTACAATCCGTTTGGTTCGGAAAACTATCCAGCCGAAATTCAGAAAATTCGGGAAATGACGGATATTCGCGATAAGGCTATTTGGTTGGCGGCTTCTAAAGGAGAAAAGACAGACTTGGCCGCCGCAGATAAAAACACGACCCCGCTGCCCCCCGTCAAAACTAACTTTAATCCGGAGAAAAACGGTAGCTTGGAATATCTCTACGGGCAAGATGCGCTAAAAAAACTGAAAGTACCAGCGGGCTATAAAATTGAGCTTTTTGCCTCCGAAGCAGAGTTTACGGATTTGGCAAATCCCGTTCAAATGTCATTTGATAATAAAGGAAGACTTTGGGTTGCCACCATGCCAAGCTATCCGCACTACAAGCCGGGGGACTCCAAACCCAATGACAAAATCCTGATTTTGGAAGATACTAACAACGACGGCAAAGCCGATAAACAGACGGTGTTTGTGGATGGATTGCACCTGCCTTTGGGTTTTGAGATTGCGCCCGAAGGAGTGTATGTTTCACAAGGCACTAACTTAAAATTATTCACCGATACTAATGGCGATGACAAAGCTGACAAAGTGGAAATTTTGTTAAGTGGTTTTGACGACCACGATACCCACCACAACAGCAGCGCATTTTGCGCCGACCCATCGGGAGCGATTTATACGGGCGAAGGTGTGTTTTTGCATACCAATGTGGAAACGGCTTACGGCACAGTGCGAGCCACCAATGGTGGATTTTATCGCTATTCTCCGCAATTGCACAAACTCGAACGTACCGCTCAATTGGCCATTCCTAATCCTTGGGGCATTGCCTTTGACGATTGGGGACAGCCTTTCTTTGCCGAAACCTCCAGCCCAGATGTGCGTTGGATGTTGCCGGGAAGTGTTTTGCCGCGCTACGGACAATCAACGCATAAGTCATTCCAGTTGATTGAAAAAGATCACATGGTTCGTCCAACGTCGGGACTTGAGTTTTTGTGGAGCCGCCATTTCCCTGACGAAGTACAGGGCGATATGCTTATCAACAATACAATCGGATTTTTGGGAACAAAACAACATCAGGTATGGGACGATGGCACAGGCTATAAAACCAAACATCGTCAGGATTTGGTCGTGAGTGAAGACCGCAACTTCCGCCCCGTTGACATGGAAATTGCACCCGATGGTTCGTTGTACATCATTGACTGGCACAATATTCTGATTGGTCACATGCAGCACAATGCCCGCGACCCTTTGCGCGACCACGTACACGGACGGGTATATCGCGTTACGTATCCTTCGCGGCCCTTGGTAACTCCGGCCAAAATAGACGGGGCAAGCATTGAAGTGCTTTTGGATAATTTAAAATTGCCCGAGTACCGCAGCCGTTATCGTACTCGCCGTGAATTGCGCGGAAGAAATACCGCCGAAGTATTGCCGAAAATTACCAAATGGGCGGCAGGCTTGGATAAAACGGATTCTCGCTACGAGCATCATTTGCTGGAAGCTTTGTGGGTAAGTTGGGGATTGGACAAAGTAGATCAAAAACTGTTGCGTCAATTGCTCAAAGCCAAAGATTATCGCGTCAGAGCGGCAGCGGTTCAGGTGGTGCGTTATACCGGTCATCAAGTAGCCGACCAAGCGGCGTTGTTGATGCAGGCGGTGAAAGATGAAAATCCAAGAGTACGTTTGGTCGCTATTGTGGCAACCTCGTGGATTGGAAAAGAGAAAGGACTGCCTATTTTGGCCGAAGCCAAAAAGAAACCGCTGGACGAATGGATGATTTATGCGCACGAAACGGCGGTAGCGCACCTGAAAGGTGAGAATGTGATGAAGAAAAAAGAAGCGGCAGTCGTTTCAACCTTGAAAGGGGCCGAATTGGAGGCATTTAAATTGGGAAAAACCATTTACGGAAAAGAAGGCTATTGCATTACCTGTCACCAATCTGATGGAAAAGGTCTTTCGGCTTCGGGCTTCCCGCCACTTTCCGACCAATGGGTGCAGGGAAGTGAAGAGCGTTTAATTAAAATCGTACTGAAAGGGCTGTTAGGTCCCGTAGAAGTAAGCGGTAAACAATATCCGGGACAGGTTCCGATGACACCTTTTGCCGGCCTACTCAACGACAAAGAAGTGGCCGCCGTGTTGACTTACGTCAGAAATTCATTCGGCAACAAAGCATCGGCCATTACGCCTGAAAAAGTGAAAGAAGTACGGGCCGCTACCGCAAGCCAAAGTGATATTTACACTTCGGGAAAATTGTTGAAAGAGCATCCGTTGGAGAAATAAAGCGAAGTTTTGTGGAGGTAGATAACAGACCTGCCTCCACAAATTTATTCAGTATTCGAACTATGCGAGCCGTTGGGCTCGTTTTTTATTGATTGGAAATTTTTTGCTCCTTTTGACAATACTTTGGGAGAATTTTTGAATTTTTTACTATGGGTTTGGTATTTTGAATTTTGGCCAATAGTTTTATAGTTTTTTGGGATATTCAAGAATCGATTTCTAAAAAACTAATACTTACAGAAGCATTTGACACTTTGAGTTAATTTAAATGAAAAAACTGCCGGCAAGAAATGAGCTAATGCTACCAACTATTCAAGCTATCACAGAACTTGGTGGTTCAGCAAATACAGAAGAGATTTATGAGAAAATTGTAGAAAATCTATAATTAAGTGATTCATTACTGGAAGTAATAAATGGTAAAACTGGCCAGTCAGAGTTGCAATATAATTTGTCATGGGTTAGAACAATTCTTAAAAACCAAGGTGTTCTTTCAAAAGTTGGAAGAGGAATTTGGGTTCTTGCTGAGAATAAACCAGTTGATATTATTAAAAAAAAGGAGCCTAAAATAGAAAAAATACAGGAAAAAGAAGCGGAAGAAGAGGTATCAGAAGCTGAAAATTGGAAGAAAGCCGCGATTGAAGTTATAACTGAAAAAATGTCACCAAGTGCTTTTGAAAGGTTGATTCAAAGAATTTTACGCGAAAAAGGATTTTCTCAGGTTGAAGTTACAGGTAAAACAGGGGACGGTGGTATAGATGGAAAAGGTATTGCAAGAATTAATGGTATTTTAAGCTTTCACATTATATTTCAGTGTAAACGATATAAAGGAAAAGTTTCTGCTGGAGCTATACGAGATTTTAGAGGTGCTATGGTAGGTAGAACAGATAAAGGTTTATTTATAACTACTGGTACTTTTACAAGAGATGCTATAAGAGAGGCTAACAGGGACGGTGCTCCAACAATAGATTTAATGGATGGAGAAAAAATTGCCGAGAAATTAAAAGAATTAAACTTAGGCATTGATGTAGAATTGAGGGAGCATATTACAATAAATAAAAAATGGTTTGAGAGTTTTTGATAAAATACTAATCTCGATTTTCAGTGGAAATTTTTGATTTATAAAATGCTGATATTCAGTTAATTAATTAATTAAATGCTTGATTTTAGAATTAAATTAGCATAACAGTACAAATTGCCAACCCCCAAATAGTAGTTAGAATTTTTTAAAAAAATTAAAATAGCTTTTGGAAATTTTAACCCTGATTTTATTTCATCTATAGCATAGCTTTTACTTTAATATCATTTTCATCAATTGAACTCAAGAAGTCTTTTATAACAATTGGTAAAGATTTATATAATTGAAAATAAGCATCGTTTTGTTTAGAAAGTAAAGCGTAGAATTGATCTATAGAAATTTTATAAATTTGTTTGTGACTATATTTTCCATCACCTACTTCAATACTCCACTTTTCACAAAAACTATCTTCTGCCAATATCTCTACTAAATACAATTTAGCTTTTTTATAAAACTTAGCATAATGGGCTAATCTATTGAATATTGCTTCTTCATAGTGTTTATCTATGTTGTAGTAATGGATATCTGCAAATAAAGTATCATCAACAGCTTTAATATCAAAACCGCTTAGATTGCCAACTTCAAAGCCTTTGATTCCTCCTAAAACCTGTTCATGAAAAGTGCCAATGGAATTGTTGATGGATTTGTCAATTTGACGTAATATTGCAGATTGAATTAGAGCTTCCTCGTCTATATCGTTAAATTTTGCGTCAAAAGTTAATTTAATTGTATCTACTTTGTTACTATAAAAATTCTTTTTAGTGATATTTTTTGGGTACTGGATTAGTGAGTTATGTTAAGTATCTTTGTTAAATGGACATAGATTTTGAAAAATATAAAGGCTTACACTACTGTGACAATGCAAATTGTAAGTTTTACGAAAAAATAGGCACAGTCAACATATGCACCTTAAGTAAATCCCATAATCAA
>NZ_JAIXST010000119.1 GCF_027484545.1 Runella sp.
AGGCTTGGGCATTTTTTCCCATTCATCTAACTTGGAAAGTAGAATTTCTGTCGCTTTTTGTTTGTCCATCGTTTTTTGTGGCTAATTTAGTATTGCTCTGCATTTATTCGTACACCCAACTCGAATCAGGTACTAAGGTGCTGAAAATAGTTCTTATTAACGAGGACATAAAACCACAAAATTCGGCTTACAGGCGGTGTTGAGCAAACAATCCTGCCAAATTCGCTGTTATTCGGCTAATCTGACGTAATTTTGCAATCTACTTTGGTATTGAGTAGTTGGTATCAAGTATTGCGCACAGTTTTTGTTCCAATCCACCCACTACTCAATACCCATTACTTAATACAAATTTTTGAATGAAACACATTCGCAATTTCTGCATCATTGCTCATATTGACCACGGCAAAAGTACGCTGGCCGACCGCTTGTTGGAGTTTACCAAAACGGTTACTGACCGTCAAATGCAAGCCCAGCTTCTTGATAATATGGATTTGGAACGGGAGCGCGGTATTACCATCAAGAGCCACGCCATCCAGATGGATTATTTGTACAAAGGCGAAAAATACACCCTCAATCTTATTGATACGCCCGGTCACGTTGACTTTAGTTACGAGGTATCTCGCTCCATAGCCGCCTGTGAAGGTGCTTTGTTGCTGGTGGATGCTTCGCAGGGAGTAGAGGCGCAGACTATTTCCAATCTATACTTGGCTATGAATCAAGGATTGGTGATTATCCCCGTTTTAAACAAAATCGACCTTCCCGGCGCAATGCCTGAAGAGATCAAAGATGAAATGGAAGACCTACTTGCCTGCGACCGAGACGATATTATTCCCGCCTCCGGAAAGGCAGGAATTGGAATTGAGGAGATTTTAGCGGCTATTGTAGAACGTATTCCGGCCCCCAAAGGCAATCCTGACATCGAACTTCAAGCCCTGATTTTTGACTCCGTATTTAATTCTTACCGAGGTATTGAAGTAATCTTCCGTGTTCAAAACGGCAGTATCCGCAAAGGAGATAAAGTAAAATTTGTGGCAACGGGCAAAGAATACAACGCCGACGAAATCGGAACGTTGCGTTTGGATAAAGAACCCAAAGAGGTGGTTGAATGCGGCGACGTAGGATATCTGATTTCGGGAATTAAAGTAGCCCGTGAAGTAAAAGTGGGAGATACCATCACGCACGTTGACAAGCCTTCTAAAGAACCCATCAATGGATTTGAAGAAGTAAAACCAATGGTATTTGCCGGACTTTATCCCGTTGAAACCAGCGAGTTTGAAGAAATGCGCGAGGCCATGGAAAAACTCCAACTCAACGACGCCTCCCTAGTGTGGGAACCCGAAACTTCGGCGGCGTTGGGCTTTGGATTCCGTTGCGGCTTCTTGGGCATGTTGCACATGGAAATCGTGCAGGAACGTCTGGAACGGGAATTTGACATGACTGTCATTACGACGGTTCCTTCGGTAAAATTCAAAGTGGTGACCACCAAAGGTGGACTGCTCGAAGTAAGCGCTCCTTCCGAAATGCCAGAGCCCAATTATATTGAATGGATTGAAGAGCCTTTCATCAAGGCACAAATCATTACCAAGTCAGAATATATTGGGGGCATTCTGAAATTATGCATGGATAAACGTGGCTTGCTGAAAAACCAAAATTACCTCACTGCTGACCGCGTGGAATTGGTCTTTGAGATGCCGTTAGCCGAAGTGGTGTTTGACTTTTTTGATAAATTAAAAACCATCTCTCGCGGTTATGCTTCTCTTGACTACGAACTGCTGGATTATCGTGAGTCGGATATGATTAAACTCGACGTAATGCTCAATGGCGACGCAATAGATGCCCTTTCCGCCATTGTTCACCGCACCAAAGCCTATGAATGGGGTAAGAAACTGTGCGAGAAATTGCGTGAATTAATTCCCCGCCAAATGTTTGAAATTGCGATTCAGGCGGCTATCGGCCAGAAAATCATCGCCCGCGAAACGGTGAAAGCCATGCGCAAGGACGTATTGGCCAAGTGTTACGGAGGGGATATTTCGCGGAAACGTAAATTGTTGGAAAAACAGAAAAAAGGAAAGAAACGCATGCGCCAAGTGGGTAGTGTAGAAATCCCGCAAGAAGCGTTTATGGCGGTATTGAAGATAAATTAATATCAAGAATTATGGGATTGCTGGAACATAATCATCAATTCTATACCATCCCCGAGTACCTCGAACTTGAGCGCCAAACAGGCATCAAGTTCGAGTATGAAGATGGAGAGGTTTTTGCCATGGTAGGAGGAACTGCTACACATAGCCGAATCAGTACGAATATAACGGGAGAATTACGACAGGTTTTAAAGAGAAAACTTTGTAATGAATACAACAGTGACCTAAAAATCGCTATTAACGAAGAAAAATATCGCTACGCTGATGCTTCAGTAATTTGCGGCCCGGTAGAATACTACGATGAGAATCCCGAAGCAGCTAAAAATCCTCTATTGATAGTAGAAGTACTTTCAGAAAGTTCGGAATCGTACGATCGAGGCGAGAAATTTAAAAAATACCGTCAGATTCCTACTTTCAGGGAATATATATTGATTGAACAACGCTTTCCGTTAGTAGAAGTATTTTTTAAAATAGACGAAAAAACCTGGCAATACCGGGTGTATGAGCAATTGGACCAAATGGTGCAGTTAAATTCCATAGAAGCCGAAATTCCACTTGCCGAATTATACAGCGGAGTGATTTTCAATGAACAACCATCGAACTAATTTCTGAAGAAATAAACGACTTTTGAGTGTTTCTACTAATTTTGACACTCTAAACATAAAGGAACCATTCCCTATTCATATTCACTCATATGGCAGAAGTAATCCGAATGCCCAAGATGTCCGATACCATGACCGAAGGGGTCATTGCAGCTTGGCACAAAAAAGTAGGAGATGTAATAAAATCAGGTGATATTATCGCCGAAGTAGAAACCGATAAAGCCACCATGGATTTGGAGTCTTACCAAGAAGGTACACTCCTGTACATAGGTGTAGAAAAGGGCGCTGCTGTACCTATTGATGGCATTATGGCCATCGTCGGTGCTCCGGGCGAAGATTACAAAGCCCTCCTTGATGGTGGTGGTAATGCCCCTCAACCGGCACCCGCTCCTGCCCCAAGTGAGCAACCTGCCACTCCGGCTCCTCAACCTACAGCATCTGCACCCGCTACACCCGCACCTGCTGCTCCTGCGCCGGCCGCCAATGTGAACGCAACGGTCGTTCGGATGCCAAAAATGAGCGATACCATGACCGAAGGAGTACTCGTGTCCTGGTTGAAAAAAGTGGGCGACAAAGTAAAATCGGGCGATATTATTGCGGAAGTCGAAACCGACAAAGCAACCATGGAGCTTGAAAATTACGAAGACGGCACCTTGTTGTACTTAGGAGCTAAGGAAGGTGAAGCAGTGCCTGTTGATGGCATCATTGCCATTGTAGGTGAAGAAGGCGCTGATTTCCAAGCCTTATTAGGTGGCGGAGGTCAACCTGTGGCCCCAGCAGCTGTAGCCGCTCCCGAAGCAACTCCGGCACCTGCCGCCTCGGCACCGCAAGCTTCCGATAATGGCAGCGATTCCCGTATCAAGGCATCTCCATTAGCGAAAGCATTGGCTAAAGATAAAAATGTCGATTTGACCAAAATCACCGGTTCCGGTGAAGGTGGACGTATCGTAAAGAAAGATATTGATGCAGCTCAGGCATCTCCTGTTGCTGCTCCTCAACCCGTTGCGCAACCTGTTCAGGCACCACAGGCAGAAAAATCGGCACCAACACCGGCTCCGGCCACTGCATCGGCAGGCGATTACGAAGATACGCCTGTATCACAGATGCGCAAAACCATTGCCCGTCGTTTGAGCGAAAGCTTATTTACCGCACCGCATTTCTATTTGACGATGGAAATCACGATGGATAAAGCCATGGAATTGCGCGGTAAAATCAACGAGGTAAGTCCGGTCAAAATATCCTTTAATGACATGGTAATCAAAGCAGCGGCGTTGGCACTCAAGCAACACCCTGCCGTTAACTCTTCTTGGTTAGGTGATAAAATCCGTAAATACAACTACGTGAACATAGGCGTGGCAGTAGCGGTAGATGAAGGCTTGCTCGTGCCTGTGGTGCGCGATGCTGATAAAAAAGTACTTTCAGTCATTGCGGGTGAAGTAAAAGAAATGGCCGCGAAAGCCAAAGACAAAAAACTGCAACCAAAAGATTGGGAAGGAAATACATTCTCTATTTCTAACTTGGGAATGTTCGGCATTGATGAATTTACCGCCATCATCAACCCACCTGATTCGTGCATCATGGCCGTGGGAGGTATCAAGAAAGTAGCTGCGTTTAAAGAAGATGGCAGTATCTATCCTACCAATATCATGAAAGTAACGCTTTCGTGCGACCACCGCGCGGTAGATGGTGCAACGGGCTCTGCCTTCTTACAAACATTTAAGAAATTGTTAGAAAATCCGCTTGGAATGTTAGTATAACACCGCCTTACGGCAGCGGCCGACCTTCATCCCTCTCCTAATACTATTTGTAGGAGAGGGATTTTTTATTGCCAATCGTTTGTTTCCTATCAAATCAGAATATTTTCAATACAATTATGCAAGCAATTCACGCCACTACTGTAGTGGGTATCATTCATAACGGCGAAGTTGTTTTAGGCGCCGACGGACAAGCTACCATGGGTAACACCGTTGCCAAAAGCAATGTCCGTAAAGTCCGGAGTTTGGCAGGAGGAAAAGTAATCGCAGGTTTTGCCGGTTCTACTGCCGACGCGTTTACGCTTATGGAACGCTTTGAAGAAAAACTGAATGCCTACGGAGGCAACTTAAAACGGGCAGCGATTGAACTGGCCAAAGATTGGCGTACCGACCGTTTTTTACGCCGCCTTGAAGCGATGATGATTGTAGCTGGCAAAGGCGAGATGCTTGTTATTTCAGGTACAGGAGATGTATTGGAACCCGATAATCAAGTAGCAGCTATAGGCTCGGGTTCTATGTACGCCCAAGCGGCAGCATTAGCCCTTAAAAAACATGCCCCCCAACTTACTGCTGAAGAAATGGTGCGCGAAAGCCTTCACATCGCGGCGGATATTTGCATCTATACCAATCATAATTTGGTGGTAGAAAAAGTGAAAGAGTAAAATAAACCTTTATCCATGAAATACCTTATCGTTGGCCTCGGAAACATCGGGCCGGAATATGCACTTACCCGACATAACGTCGGTTTTATGGTATTGGACAGATTAGCGGCGCAGAATGACTTCAAGTTTACCATGCAAAAACTCGCCTATACCGCCGAATTCAAGTACAAAGGCCGTCCAATCTATTTTATCAAGCCCACTACCTACATGAATCTGAGCGGAAAAGCCTTGCGCTACTACATGGATGCGTACAAAGTCCCGGTCGAAAATGTATTGGTGATTACGGACGAAATTCAATTGCCGCAAGGAACAATCCGAATTAAGCCCAAAGGCTCTAACGGAGGGCATAACGGCCTGAAAAACATTGAAGAGTTACTCGGCACTCAGGAGTACGCCCGTTTGCGCTTTGGGGTAGGCAGTGATTTCCCTCGTGGACAACAGGTTAAGTATGTTTTAAGCAATTTCCCCGAAAATAATTTAGAGGAATTACTCATTGATTTAGACCGTGCAGGCGACGCTGTACTTAGTTTTTGTACTTTAGGCATAAATCAAGCCATGAATAATTTCAATCAATGATTGTACTTTTTAAAGAATTTTATTTTTTTGATAAAAAAATTTTTATCAACATAGTATTATTCTAATCAGAATAAAATTCTGAATAATTTAACATTACATTCTTTTTACTTTTACAAAACGGTTATTATTAGAACATTACACAAAACAATATTCCGATTGATGGAAAACCAAAATTTGGATATATAAAATTTCTCCCGACCTTTGTATCGTTCAATCAGCAAAAGCAAATTGAACTTTATTATGAAATTCAAAGTTTACTTAATTATATTTGCATTTGTAGTAAAGAGCACCGAATCAAAAGCAGCAGAAAATAACAAATCCAGCAATAATACGAAAGTAGTTGCGCTGGTAAACGCCCAACAAAAGGCATTTGAGTTGTATATCAACGAACAATATACGCCTTTTACTGAACAAGAAGAATGGAAATTTTTTGTAGAAATAGTGACTTATTACAACAACAATCCGTCTAAGTTTTTGAATGTAAATCCTGAAAAGCAAAGACAATTCAAAAGTGCAGTACACCTTTTGAGCCACGCAATGAGTAACAGTACGGACGAAAGTGCGAAAAGCTGGCTTGAAAGTTTAAAAAAGACATCACACAATATCAATTTTCTCTGGAATCTGGACTGGGATAGTCTGACACCAAAAGAAGAAGCCCAAAGTCAAGCAGAGCCAATCAGTTCACTGAACGGTTTTTAAGAAGAGTCGAAAATTGAGAGATAAAGAGAATTAGTTTTTTCATGTAGAAAAGGTTAAGGGTTTAGGAATAGTCAGTATAAAGCCCCGCTCACGATAGCGGGGCTTTATCTTTTTATAAGGCCAAAGGTCGGCGAGGTTTGGAACGGGGGCACGGTACGCCGTTGCGGGCCAGCCCTCGCCGACCTTACTTTAAGCAACTACTTTCTGAATCACCTTTCCCGAAACGTCTGTCAGGCGGAAATTTCTTCCCTGAAACTCATAGGTAAATTCTTCGTGATTGAAGCCTAATTGATGCAAAATCGTGGCTTGCAAATCGTGGATATGTGTTCGATCTTTGATACCGAAATAGCCCAGTTCATCGCTTTCTCCCATACTAAACCCTTTTTTCACTCCTCCGCCCGCCATCCAACAGGTAAAGGCATCGGTATGGTGGTCACGGCCCTTGAAAGGCATCTTTTTACCGTTGCGGTTTTCCTGCATCGGCGTCCGACCAAATTCTGTTCCCCACACCACCAAGGTTTCATCCAACATTCCCCGTTGTTTTAAGTCCAACAACAAGGCAGTCATGGATTTATCAATTTGTTTTACTTTATCTCGAAGTCCAAATTCCAGCGAGGTTCCTTTGCCATCGCCGTGGGTATCCCAACCCCAATCATACAACTGGACAAAACGAACGCCTTTTTCCACTAATTTTCTGGCCAGCAAACAGTTATTGGCAAATGAAGCTTTTCCAGGCTCGGTGCCATACAGTTCGTGAATGTACTCAGGTTCTTTACTGATGTCCATTATTTCAGGCACCGAAACCTGCATTTTGAACGCCATTTCATATTGTGCAATCCGAGCCAGCGTTTCAGGATCTTTGAATTCTTCGTACTGCTGACGATTGACTTCCGAAAGGGCGTCAATGGCTTTTTTTCGTAAATCGCGGTCTAATCCGCCTGGGTCGCTCAGAAAAAGTACAGGATCGCCTTCCGACCGACATTGAACACCTTGATACACCGAAGGTAAAAATCCGCTTCCCCACACCGACTTACCTGCATCAGGTGCTTTGCCTCCCGACGTAAGCACGACAAATCCCGGCAAATTCGCATTTTCAGAGCCTAACCCGTAGGTGACCCACGAACCCATCGAAGGACGTCCCAATCGCGCACTGCCTGTGTGCATAAACAACTGCGCAGGTGCGTGGTTGAACTGGTCGGTGTACATAGCCTTTAGAAACGACATTTCGTCGGCAACCGAAGGCAAATAGCTAAAATAGTCAGACATCCAAGCGCCTGATTGCCCATGTTGCTTAAATTGTCCTACCGAACCCAACATATCAGGTACTCCCCGAATGAAGGCAAATTTTTTACCTTCCAAAAACGAAGGCGGACAGGGCTGCCCATCCAATTTTGTCAGTTCAGGTTTATAATCCCACAATTCCAATTGCGACGGCGAGCCGCACATGTGCATAAAAATCACCGACTTGGCTTTGGCCGCAAATTGAGATATTTTCGGGTCCAGCGGGCCAGTTAGGATAGGAGCACCTGCTTTTTTTTCCGTTCCGCATCCCCCAAACATTGTGCCCAAAGCCATCATGCCCAATCCCGAGGTGCATTGTTTCAGAAAATGTCGCCGTGTTTCAAACAACGCTGATTCAAGTTGGAGTTCTTGTTGGAGCTTCATATCATTCCTTCGTTATAAATTCGTCCATGTTCAACATGATGTTGGAAACTACTGCCAAAGCCGCCGATTCAGGAGTTGAATTACACATCCACTCTTCCTGTTTTTTAGGGTCTTTTTTGAAACGTACCAAGGCTTCTTGGTAGAGTTTTTCAAAGATGCGTTCTTTGGGTTGAGGAATGTCATGCCCAGTCATCCACCAATAGCCCTTTTTGATTTGCTCGCCTACCGTTTTTCCACCTTCAAATTCCATGCGTTGGGCAAATCGTTGGGCCATTTCCACAAAAGCAGTATCATTGAGTGTCACCAAAGCCTGCAAAGGTGTATTGGTCCTAATTCTTCTGGCCAAACACACATCGCGCGTAGAGCCGTCAAACGTAAGCATACTCGGATACGGACTCGACCGCCGAATATAAGTGTAAACCGCGCGGCGATACGCGTCTTCTCCCGAGCTCAATTGCCACTTGGCATCGCTGTACACGGCTTGCCAAACTCCCTGCGGTTGATACGGCATTACGGGTTTTCCGTACATTTTTCGGCTCAACAAATTACTCACTACCAAAGTTTGGTCACGCACCTGCTCGCCCGTCAAACGTACCCGAGGGCCGCGTGCCAGGTAACGATTGGAAGGGTCTTTGGCCAACAATTCGTCGGTAGCGTGTGAATCTTGGCGATACGTAGATGAAAGCACAATTTCTTTAAGCAACGGTTTCAGTTGCCATTTTAAATCGTGCATAAAACGATACGACAGAAAATCCAGCAACTCTTGATGCGTGGGGGCAAAACCCTGCGAACCCATATCTTCGAGAGTTTCGACCAAACCGGTACCAAACAGTTGCTCCCATACCCGATTCACCATGGTTCGGGCCGTGAGCGGATTGTCTTTGGAAGCAATCCACTGCGCCAGTCCAAGGCGGTTACGCGGGGCATTTTTGGGAAAAGGATGCAGCGAATGCGGCACGTCTGCCTCTACGGTTCTGGTGGGCGAAAACATACTTCCTCGTTCAAAAATTCGCGTCGTGCGCTTCAAATCAACCGGGTTTTCCAGTAAAATGGGTACATTTTCGGTCTTGGTCAGCAACAACTCGTTGTAAGCACGAAGTTGTTTTTCATAGTCCGGTTTACCTCTGCCCGGTAAATCTTCTTCCAAAAACATCACCCAATTCATCAAACAAACGTCTTGGGTTTCGGATTTGAGGGTTGGGTTTCGGAAAATGAAATGCAAATCTTTTCGAGTCTTGAAAACGGGCAAATCCACCCATTTGAGCAGGGTAAGTCCGTTCCAAAAATTACGTCCTTTCGCGGTATCCAATTTCACAACGGCAAGCGTCTGACCATTCAAGCTGTCAAGTTTTATTTCAATGCTTCCCCCTTTTTGAGCCGTTGCGTACGAAATCAGCATTTTTTGTTTGCCCACTACGGGTGCGCTTTTCAGCCGACACGTACCGCCGTTTTGCATTCCCATGTATGAACTCGGCTCGGAGGTTCCTTTCTTAAAACTGTCAAAATTATGGGCATAAATGCGCGGCTCTACCGTTCGGAGAAAATGCGACATTTGTTGGGCTTTTTTCTCCGAAACATTGGTTTTCAGCCAATCCGTCAATTCGTCTAATTTCTTTTGGTCCTGTTCCTCAAAAAACCGCAAATGCGCCGATTCGTCCATGACATCTTCGTCGCGGGTATTGTTAAAAAACGCCATGTATTTGTAAAACTCCTCGTGCCTGAACGGGTCATAAGGGTGGCTGTGGCATTGCGTACAGGCAAACGTAGTGCTATTGAACGCTACCCAATTGGTACTGACCCGGTCCAATACCGCTGACGTTCTGAACTCTTCATCATCAGTTCCTCCTTCATCATTGTTCATTGAATTTCGGTGAAAAGCCGTCGCAATCAACTGACTTTCGGAAGGAGGCTGCCCGTTGGGGTTGGTCAATAAGTCGCCCGCTAGTTGTTCAGTGATGAATTGATCGTAAGGCATATTGTCGTTAAACGCCTTAATGACCCAATCACGGTAGCGCCAGATGTTTCGAGAATCATCCTTCTCATAGCCTTTTGAATCGGCATAACGCGCCAAATCCAGCCACATTGCCGCCCATTTCTCGCCAAAAGCAGGAGATTTCAGAAGAGAATCTACAAAGGTTTCGTAGGCTTTGGGAGATTTATCCGTTAAAAATTGTCGGTATTGTTTTTCCGTCGGAGTAAGACCCGTTAAATCCAAACTTACGCGGCGCAGCAGGGTAGCTTTATCGGTTTCTTTGGCGTGTCTAAGGCCCTGTTGCTTGGATTTTTCTTCTACAAAACGGTCAATATCAGTAGCGGCCCAGCTATTTTTTCCCGTCAACTTTTCCCACACAGAAGCCGTGGGAACTGCTGGTTTTTCTACGGTTTTATACGCCCAATGTTTCCCCCAAACAGCCCCCTGATTTACCCAGTCCGTCAGAATTTGAACTTCTTCATCGGTCAAGGGATCGCCTTTTTTCGGCATTAGTTTTTCGGGGTCTGAGTGTCTGAGTCGGGTAATAAACTCCGAATCGTCCGCATCTCCAGGAATAATCGCAGGCTTGCCGGATTTGGTTTTACCAAGTGCTTCTTCTTCAAACAATAAACTAAACCCTCCTGCCTTTTTGACACCTCCGTGACAGGAGAGGCATTTTTTGTTCAAAATAGGTTTTACTTGCGTATTGAAATCCACCTTTTCGCTAAAAAAAGTGTGATAACCATATCCTAAAACAAATAAGGAAGACGTAGCGAGTAACGCTTTATTGAGGAAAGTCATGAGTTTAAGAATCTATTGCGTCCATTACGGTTAGAAGAAATTGTTAACCGAAATGGACGCAATTTTACTTTACACTAAAACGCAGGGAACCAACGATTTTACTTATTGTTATACATTCACCAACATTCCCAATTGACGCTCTTCTTTCCAGCGTCCACGGGTAAAATCAGGGAATTTGACAGGAGCATTACCGCCCTGAATAGAAAGCGCCGAAAGCGGAGTGACTGACGACCACGAAGCCGCGTCGTAAACGTCCATGTCCAACGACGTACCGCGATTAAAGCAATCAATCAGGCGATAAATCAGCACAAAGTCCATTCCGCCATGACCGCCGTTCTTCTCTATTTCGTCCTTCATTTTAGCCCAAATCGGGTGTTTATATTGCTCTCGGAGTGCTTTGTATTCTTCGTCTTTCAGAAATCCATGCCCTTGTCCTTTTTTGGAAAAATGACTTGGATAGCCCATGTGGAAGGCTTTCGTACCAGCCAACATATTGATGCGGCTGTAAGGGCGTGCCGTAACGATATCGTGCTGAACTAAAATTGAACGCCCTAAATGGGTTTTAATCAAGGTATTATTCATATCGCCTTTTTTAAATCCTTTACGATTATGAAACTCATTGGTGGCGTCGGTCATTGTTCCTGAATCTTCACTCAAACTTGCTTCCAAACTGCTCATCGAAACCAAGTGATTGAAGCGGTCGCCACGGTCAATGTTCATATACTGCGATACGGGACCAAGGCCGTGCATCGGATACAGGTTTCCGTCGCGGGTCAGGTTGTGACGAATACGCCACATATTGTAGTATTCTGTTTTTGAGAAAAGCAACTCGCGCAGGTCGTGGATGTAACCACATTCGGCGTACGTAAGCGTTCCAAAAAGACCCTGATGCGCCATATTTAGCAACCAAAGCTCTTCGTCACCGTAGCATACGTTTTCGAGCATCATGCAATTTCTCTGCGTTTGCTCGGCGGTGTTCACCAATTTCCAGCAGTCTTCAAGCGTGTAAGCCGCGGGCACTTCGGTGGCGGCGTGTTTACCCTGCTGCATGGCATACACACACATAGGGACGTGGTCTTCCCAAGGAGTCGCGATGATGACTAAATCAATGTCGTCGCGACGGCACATTTCTTTCCACGCATCAATTTTGGTATGATAATAAGCTACGTCAGTTACCCCTTTTGACTCCAACCAGTCTTTGGTTCTTTTGGTATAACGTTCCTGAATGTCACACACGGCCACGATTTTGGCTTTTGCACCGCAGGCGTGTACCAACTTCACGTGTCCCGAACCCCGATTTCCGACCCCAATAAAAGCGACTCGTACTTGGGCAATAGGAGCACCTTTAAGACCAATTACTGATTTGCCAGCAGCTTTGGGTACTTCGTTGGAACGTGCAATCTGTGCTTCAATGGAATTGTTATTGGCCTTGGAAACAAAAGGCAAGCCTAAAGCAGAACCTATGGCGGCCGTAGCTTTCAAAAAGGAACGCCGCTCTAAAAGATTTTTCATGAAATGGGGAGAGGTTTGAAGGTTAACAAATGGTCGATTGTTGATATACGATGGCCGATTTGGAGTGATTATCCGATATGGCAATCCTACTTCTAAAACAGGGAAGCAAATTAATAAATTAATTTAAAAAATAAAAAAAGAGGTGATAGGATTTCAGCAAAAATTGCAGTCTTTTCTTGCTATAACTTTTTATTAAACAATATTAAATAACAAAATGTTGTGAATTTTCAGGAGCTAACTTCGTCATAGAAAATATACCCAAAATTCAGTTGGCAACCCTGTTGACCCGAAAATCAACCCACTGAGGTTAGACCATGCCCACCCACCCCCTCGTTTCGCCGCAGACATTGCCTTTTTTTGATTATACCATCGTGGGTGCGGGGGCCTCCGGTCTTTGGTTAGCCTTATCCCTCTATCAACAGGGGTTGCTGGAAACCCGGCTTTTGTGTATCGTAGAAAGTGATTCAACAAAGCAAAACGACCGAACCTGGTGTTATTGGGCAGCGTCACCATTGGAGCCTGACGAAATTGTGAGCAAATCGTGGTCTTCTATTTTCAATCCACACGACCTCTCACAGCGCAGTGATTTATCTCCTTACTCGTATTATCACGTACGGAGTGCCGATTTTTACACATACATCAGACAACAATTAGCGGGTTGCCTCAACATTACCTGGCGCACAATGACCGTGGTAGAAATTGATGAGCAACCTGCGAACGTTGTGGTAAAAACCACTAACGATACCTGGTGGAGTAGTCGAGTATTTATTTCGGCACTGCCTGCCCAAAGGAATGTTCAACCAACTTCTTCCAATGTAGTTTCTGCGTTTTTAGGGAATCAAAAAAGAAAAAAAAAGGCACTTATCCTGTGGCAAACCTTTGTAGGATGGCGAGTCCGAACGGGTGAGCCTGTATTTGACGATACTTGTGCTAGCCTCATGCGATTTGACATAGCCCAAAACGGCAGTACCCAATTTATGTACGAGCTGCCCTTTTCCACTACCGAAGCGTTGGTCGAAATAACTCGATTTGGCAAGCATCCGCTCACGCGAGATGAAGCTGAGGCGGCATTGAGTGAATATATGCTCCAAAAAAATATCTCCTATCAAATTTTGGAAGAAGAAGTAGGAGTTATTCCCATGACACCCCAATTTGATGTGCAACGAAAGTACCTGAATGCCCAAACGCGGCTCATTTACCTCGGTACTTTGGGCGGAGCCCTCAAGCCCACCACTGGCTACGGATTTCAGCGAATGCAAGCCTACGGGAAAGCCCTTGCTTCTGCCCTTAAAGAAAACAAACCTCTGCCCACGATGCGGCGGTCGCGGCGATTTCGGTTTTATGACCATTTACTTTTGCAAATTTTATTCCGATACCCCAACCGCGGTAAAGCCGTATTTCAACGCCTTTTTGAAACTCAGCCCGTGTCTCGTATCTTACGATTTTTGGATGAAGAAACCAACCTTTGGGAAGAAACGCTGATTTTTATCCGCTTGCCCATCGGGTTATTCCTTCGCAGCTTAATCTCTTATTATTTCAACGCATGAAATACGCACAATCCACTTTATTTACGTTCCAGTGCCTTCTGCAAGGCCTGCTTATCGGGCTGTTTTGGCTCTTAGATTGGAATGCGGCGGGGCAAGCGGCCATCTGTGGTGTGTTGCTGTGTAGCGTTGGGATTCCCCACGGAGCAAATGACCACTTGTACCGTCAAAGTACTACATTAATGGGTTTATTGGCATTTGTGGGAATTTATCTGGGCTCGATGGGTGCCTATCTGGCCGTTTGGTGGGTAGCACCAACAGCCGCTTTGCTCATTTTCTTTGTTATTTCTCTCCATCATTTCGGACAATCAAACTTTGAGAACCCCTCGGTTTGGTATTTGCCCTCTTTACTTTGGGGAATATGGCTCCTGGCGTTTCCGGTATTGCTGCATTGGGAAGAAGCGCTTGGAATTTTTGGGACGATGGTTGGCAGCAAAAGCGTAGATATTCACATCTCTCAAGCAGGGCGTTGGGGTATCGCAACAGCCTTTACTGTCCTTTATTTAGGGGCTTTGTTGCGTTACGAACGCCAAACTTGGACGCGATATGCCCTGCAATGGGCGGTGGTAACTGCCTGGTATTGTTTTACGCCCTTACTGTTTGGCTTTATTGTGGTCTTCTGCCTTTGGCATTCCCTCCAATCTCTCCAACACCAATTTATGTATTATAAAACAACGCAAAAAGGCACATTCAAACAATTCATTTTAGCCCTCTTCCCCTTTGGTATTTTGGCCTTGACCGGTTTTGGAGTATATATTCATTTTCGGGGTTTTGCGGTTGGTGAAGCCTTTATTCTCCTGTCCCTCATCACCCTGCCTCATATTGTGGTCATGCACCGGCTTTACGGGGAATTTCATTAAAAAAGGCCAATTTTGAGGGGGGGAAATCCCTTAAAGAATTTTTATTTTGTTTAATAAATAAAATTTCTGAACAAAATTCTAAAATACTCCGTTTAATCTACACATCACAAAAAAAAGAAAAAATATGAAATTTCTAAAAATTGTATCTCCGTATCTATACGTTTTGATGGTAGTATTTGTGGTTTTTCATAATACCAGCTATCAGATTAAACGCATGTTTCAAGTACCGCATGTGTTGTACATTGTTCTGGCATTGGCAAGTTTTTTTGTCATTCGTTCGGTCATTAAACAATCAGCTACTACTGACCAACCATAAGTGGTATAGGGGAATTTATTTAACCTAAAGCGTTAAATATGTTCTTTTTATAAAACCATTCCGCTTTTGAGCGGCCAAATCTTAAATCCCATTGAAAGAATAGAATTACCGAAGAAAACCCGTCTCCTTAAACAAGCTCCTGTAAAGTTAGGATGTTTAATAAGACGGGGCAATGACTTATTGTCTACAAAAAATATTTTTTGTAGATAATAGACGAGCCTAATTGAGCTCATCCGAACAATATACGTCAAAGGCTTTCTAAATTTTTTTTTTTTTTTTTTTTTAAAATAAAACAATTTAATCCTAAATTTGCTTTGATACTGTGAGAAACAAATCTCAAACAACATCATCACTAAACCTTTTATTGTAATGCAAATGTTAAACATTCTCTTAGACGGTGCACTCGCCGCAGGTGACTACATCGGTTTTACTTTTTTCACGGGCTACATGTCAATGTTGGCCGCTTCTATTTTCTTTATTGTTGAGCGCGGCACCGTAGCCGACAAGTGGAAAACCTCCTTACTGGTATCTGCTTTGATTACGTTCATTGCCGCAGTACATTATTTTTACATGAGGGGTGTATGGCTCGAAACCCACACATCGCCTACGCAATTCAGATACATTGACTGGACTTTGACAGTACCGTTGATGTGTATTGAGTATTACCTGATTCTGCGTCCGGCCGGCGCAAAAAGCGGTATGCTTGTCCGACTTTTGTTAGGTTCAATTGTGATGCTGGTTGCGGGCTACATCGGTGAAGCCGTAAGTCCTGAGTCTAATGTACTTTGGGGAATCATTTCCACCCTTGGATGGGCTGCGATCATCTATGAAGTCTACATGGGTGAAGCTTCAAAAGTAGCTGCTGCCTCAGACAGCAAAGCGGTAAAGGATGGCTACAATGTATTGCGTTGGTTTACGTTTGTGGGCTGGGCTATTTACCCAATTGGTTACATGCTGCTTCCGGGTAACCTCTTGAGCGGTCTTGTAGCTGGAATGGATTTAACCAAAAGTTCACCCGTCGATTTAGCGTACAACATTGCTGATGCCGTCAACAAAATCGGTTTTGGCCTAGTTGTATATAGCATCGCTAAAAATGCTACCGAATCCGCCAAAGCGAAGGGTGTGGGCGCTTAGATGTAGTTTTTGAAGGTAAAATTAGGGTTTAAGGTAAAAAAGTGTAGCCCCATAACAAGGCTACACTTTTTTGTTTTTTCACTCCCTTATTCCCCAATCTACTATCGGTATTTTATACGGACTCAATGCTGAAATGCCGTATTTTTATAGAATTACCTATTGATTATCAGTACTTTATAAATTAAAGGCGCGCGGAGCTCGTCCGCAATCGTAAATCAGAAATAGTATTACTTTGTACCGAAAAAGGTAAAAAATCTGTAAAATGCGCTTTAACAGAAATCGACAAAAATATTTTTGTGAGTAAGTACTTAGTAAATCTCCCTATCGAACGGGAATTAACAACGTTAATTCGCAAAAAATTAGAAAAATTTTAGTTACGACTCAGGTTCTGAGTCATGTTAGTTAAATTGAATAAAAAGGTTTACCATTGCCCATTGACAGATAAAGAACACATATCGCAACTTCAAGTCCAGTTAGCTACTCAAA
>NZ_JAIXST010000311.1 GCF_027484545.1 Runella sp.
TATCAAGCGTCAGATGTATGGAAGAGCGAGTTTTGAGTTGCTCCGCAAAAGAGTCATCCTGATGGGAAACCCCGACTTTCACCAAATGTGACGATGAACCCTTTTTGCATCATTTTACATCAAACAGCAAACCTGATGAAATAGGTCTAATGATGTAAAGCGAGCAAAGTTGAATACCGACAGATTGATACACAATCAGGATAGTAAGGAGAGGAGGAAATTTTGGAAAAAACAGCAGATAACTTAGTTACGAACCTTTACCGAATGCCTCATCTGATACTTTTTAGGCGTAATCCCAAAATGCTTTTGAAACATTTTGTTGAATTCGATGATTGATTTTTCTCCGTAACCCACTTTGATAGCTACTTCCGATGATTTATAACCGAGGTGCAACAGCTCGGAGGCGTATTCCATTCTTTTTCAAGCAAGTTATGTACAGTGTGAAAACAACCATAAAGCGAAGCCCGTGAGATAGAAATCCAACGGGCTTTTTCAGAGAGTTTGGTATTGTATTAACCTACTTTAGGAGATAGGAATTTAGCTTTAACAAATTGCCACACCATTGGAAGTATTGATAAACCGATGATACCAAAGACAACCAATTCAAAATGCTTCTTTACAAAAGGATGACTGCCAAAGAAGTAACCCAACATGGTTAAAGTAGGAACCCATAGTAATGCTCCGATAATGCAAAAAATGATATATTTTGAATAAGTCATGCTTCCGGCTCCTGCCACAAAGGGGGCAATGGTGCGCACGATAGGAATGAAACGAGCCATGATGACCGTTTTTCCGCCGTGTTTCGCATAAAATGCTTCGGTTTGCTCTAAATATTCACGTTTGAAAAACAGGATACGCTCCCGTTTTTTGATCGTACTTCCCAAAAATTTTCCTACAAAATAGTTGACATTGTCGCCCATTAAGGCAGCTACAATCAGTAACGGAATGACTAACCAAGGATTCAACGCTCCGGTAGAAGCAGCCAGCGCTCCCGTAGCAAACAGCAGCGAATCGCCCGGAAGCAGCGGCATCACTACTAATCCCGTTTCAGTAAATACAATCAAAAACAAAATCAAATAGGTAAGCGTACCGTAGTCGTGAATGATGTCGGCGAGGTGTTTGTCAAGGTGAAGAAAGAAGTCTAAAATTTGTGCGAGAATTTCCATTTTTGTTCGTTTTTAGTTTTTAGTCTACGGTCTATAGTCCATAGAAAACCTTGGTATTACTATTGAATGTGGACAATTGGCCATCGACTGCTTTATTTGGCAAGTGAATTTCGGAGGGATTGAGTCATTTTAATAATTTGCTCAACTTCCGAATAAAGTTTTGCAAAATCAGATTCGTTGATGAGGTTTCGGCGTTGTCCGACATATAAGCAGAAACTACTTCAATACCTGAACGTATAGCATAACCTAAAAATCCGCCAAACTCGGCGTTAGACTGCCCTGTTGAGCCTTCGGCAATAGTGAGAGATACAGAGTCGGCTGCACGTTTAACTTGAGCAGTAAGAATAAATAACTCTTCTTTTGGGAAGGTAAGTGTAAGCTCATGAATCAGGCCACTTAATTCAATTGCTTTTTGCCAAACCACTAATTGCTCAAACTTAAATGCCATTTAGGTAATTTTCTTAAATCAAAGAGGATAAACTATTAACCATCGACCATGGATTATTTCGACAGTTTCCATCGCTTACGCGTTTTTTCGTTAAGAAAATGCCCAAAAGTATCACCGCGAAGGCCAAGGCGGATGGTTTCAAGGGGGATGATTTCATTAGGGGCAATGTTGCCTAAGTTGACATTGGCACCAAGAAGTTTGACAAACCATACCTGTTGTGCTTTTTGTGGAGCTTCCCAAATGATGTCTTTATTGGGAACTTGGGTCAAAATCTCTTCTACCAAGCCTTGCCGTACTTCACCGCTGGAGCGAAACAAACCCACATTGCCGGATTCACGAGCTTCCCCAATTACTTTCCAGGCTCCCGCTTCGAGTTCGGCTTTCATGAGTTGAATCCATTTATAAGGAGGAATGATTTTGGTCTCATCTTTAGATCCAACTTCGGATAGTACCTTTACTTGCTCGGCCAGTATTTTGATAAAATCACATTTGATTTCTTCCGGCATATCTACCGAACCGTCTGATACTTCCGCGTACTCTAAACCGTATTCATCAATCAAACGACGATAGTCCTCGAATTGATTACGCACCACAAAAGCTTCAAAAAGCGTTCCTCCAAAATATACCGGAATTCCCGCATTTTTATAAGCCGCAATTTTGTCTTTTAAGTTAGGGGTAACAAACGAGGTAGCCCAGCCGAGTTTTACAATATCAATGTGAGGAGCAGAAACCTCAAGCATATCCTCAATTTGACGAATGCTTAACCCTTTATCCATAACCATGGTTAAACCGTACTGGCGAGGCTTAACGGTGCGGTCGGGTACTTGCGATAGTTTAAAATTCATACTTGTTGGTTAGGTATGTCTTTGATAATGAAGCGCAAAATTAGCGATTCCAACCACAACGTACTAAATCCTACTTGAAAATAAGCTGATTTTCGTCAATTGGGTGTAAAAAGCCCGCAATAAAAATTACGGGCGAAGGGAGGGGTTGGGAAGTCAGGAAAAATCAATAAAGCGCTGGAAACTGTGTCGGTTGGGCTTCGTGCATCAATGCATATACACTTTCAAAAATGTCTTCTACGTTGGGCTTGGAAAAATAATCGCCGTCGGAACTGTAAGCAGGACGGTGGGGTTTGGCAGAGATACAACGCGGAGCGGAATCAAGCCATTGATAGGCATTTTGGCCGTCTAAGACTTGCTGCATCATATAACCTGAACCTCCTCCGGGCATATCTTCATCGGCAAAAATAACCCGATTGGTCTTCTTTATAGATTCTACAATCATAGAATTGATGTCAAAGGGAAGCAGTGTTTGTACATCAATCACCTCTATGTGGATTCCTATTTGAGCCAGTTGTTCGGCCGCCTCCATCACAATACGACACATAGAACCATACGTAACGATGGTAAGGTCGGTCCCTTTTCGAAGTATTTCTGGTTGACCAAGTGGAACTGTAAACTTGCCTAAATTGTTGGGCATTCGTTCTTTAAGGCGATAACCGTTGAGGGGTTCAACGACCAAAGCAGGGTCATCGCCTTGCAGCAGGGTATTGTACATGCCCGCCGCCTGCGTCAAATCACGAGGCACACAGACGTGCAAACCGCGTAAGCTATGAATGACCGAGGCCATTGGAGAGCCGGAATGCCAGATGCCCTCCAAACGGTGGCCGCGTGTTCGTACAATGACGGGCGCTTTTTGACCGCCTTTGGTTCGATAATGCAAAGAAGCCAAATCGTCGGTCAGTGTGGCGAGCGTATAAAACACATAATCAAAATACTGAATTTCAACGATAGGGCGTAAGCCTCTGATGGCCAATCCAATACCTTGCCCGATAATGCTTGTTTCGCGGATACCCGTATCCGTGATTCGTAGTTCGCCAAATTTTTCCTGAAGACCGGCAAATCCTTGATTCACGTCGCCGATTTTTCCTACGTCTTCGCCCAACGCTACAATGCGGGGGTCGCTTTCAAAAAGGGCGTCAAAGTTGGCCCGTACAATTTCACGACCGTCAAAAAAAGAGGCGTCTTCGCTGTATTCGGCTTCGACCGGAATGACTTTTAGTGGAGAGTCAGGGGATTGACTGTATAAATGTGAACTGAAACGGTCGTGATTGATTTCAGTATTTTTTTCAAGCCATTGGGTTAAGGCATCTCGGGAAGCAATAGATTCAAAACGTAAAATTCGTAATGCTTTCCGAACAGCAGTTGTATTGTCACGGTGCAAAGGCACGATTTCTTTGCGGAGTTCATCGGTCAGTTGAAGCAACTCAGTGGTAAAACGACTCTCTTGGGCAGCTGCCTGAAGAAGTAGTACGGCTTCATTTTGTTCGCTTAAGATGGATTCACTAAATGCTTTCCAAGCCTCATTGCGTTGTTGACGAATGAATTTCTTGGCAGCTTCTTCAATTTCTTCCAGTTCATCCGAGGTAGCATAGCCGTTATTGAGAATCCACTCTTTAAACTTTAGGTTACAATCCCATTCCTGTTCCCATGTCAATCGCTCCGTTGATTTGTAACGCGTATGCGAGCCTGACGTAGAATGTCCTTGGGGTTGAGTGACTTCCTGCACATGAACCAGCACTGGTATGTGTTGATGGCGACACAGGTTGGCGGCTTTCTGATAGGTTTCCAGCAATGCTACATAGTCCCATGCTTTTACGGTGAAAATTTCAATGCCGTTTTCACCGTCGCCTCGCTGCAATCCGGCCATTGCTTTCGAAATACTGCCTTTGGTCGTTTGGTATTCTACAGGTACGGAAATTCCGAAACCATCATCCCAAACCGACATCAATAGAGGTACTTGCAATACGCTGGCGGCATTCATGGTCTCCCAAAACATCCCCTGCGAAGTAGAGGCATCGCCAATGGTGCCAAAGGTGATTTCATCGCCTTTGTTTGAAAAATCGGTCATTGACCATAAATTTTCATTGTGGCGATACAGTTTGGAAGCATACGCCAATCCAACTGAGCGAGGAACCTGACCGGCGGTGGGGGCCAGATCATTAATGTGATTATAGGTGTTGGTTTGGGGCTTCCACAGCCCATTTTCGTCTAAATAGCGCGTTGTGTAGTGGTTGTTCATGGAACGTCCCGCAGTATGAGGGTCAAATTCCACGTTGGCATGGCCATATAGTTGAGAAAAATATTGTTGCCAGGTAAGATTTTCGAGTGCAGCAACGACAGTTTGGTCGCGATAATACCCTGAACGAAAATCACCTTTGCGGAATACTTTGGCCATGGCTACTTGAGCCAATTCTTTTCCATCGCCAAAAATTCCAAATTTTGCCCGTCCGCCCATCACGTCTTTGCGACCCAACAAGCTGGCTTGTCGGCTCTCACATACCAAACGAAAGTCGTTTAGGATAGTTTGGCGCGTAAGCGCAATAAAGCTGGTCGCAAGTTCGTTTTCTATCACGTTTCTTGATGAATGATTAATTTGTTGAGTTTCGTTGTTTTGGCAAGTAAATATACTGGAAAATAGGTGATGTTTCAAAATACAACTTTTTTCTGTTACTTTGTCATAAATTTTTTGACAAATATAACGTTTGGCAAAACTTTTGCTACTAAAATTATTGTTAGATAAGCAACCAATCTTTTACAAAACTAAATTTAATAAAAAACATGAAAAAGGCGTTTTCACTTTTCGTAGCAGTTTTAGCATTCAGCGCAGTTAGCTTTGCCCAAAAAGGAATAGTAACGTTTACCAAAATTGAAAATGATTTTGGCAAAATCGAGCAAGGTAAGCCAGTGAGCTATGTATTTGAATTTAAAAATACAGGAAAAGACCCGGTTGTATTGGGCAATGTAGCGGCTTCTTGCGGCTGTACAACTCCTGAGTGGACGCGTGAGCCGGTGATGCCGTTAGGTAAAGGAACTGTGAAAGCTACTTTCAACGCGGGTGTTATGGGGCCTTTCAACAAAACCGTAACTGTTCCAAGCAACGCGGAAAATGGAACACTTTATCTTACTCTTAAAGGTGAAGTAGTTGCCAATAAAACAGCGGCTCCCGCAAAAACAGGGAATAAATAATTAAAAACGGGCAATCAGAAGTGCGAAGAAAGTCGCAATTTAATTCAGATAAATTTAATTGATTGCTATTTTGAGAGAGGCTTTGACTTGTGGTCAAAGCCTTTTTTGTTAAATTTGTGGTGAGGTGTGGGTATGGAGTCGTGAGTCATCGTATTGCGTAACCCTTTTACTCAATACGCCTGCCCAATATTTACTAACCCACTCATGATGTTTAGAACAATTGCCTGTCTTGCCTTAATCGTTGTTTTTTCCTGTAATAATACCAGTGATCAACAGCACGCCGATGCCCTTCATAAAGCGCTTGTTGATTGTGTTACAGATGCTTCATTGACTCCTGAAAAAACTGCTCAGATTAGAAAACACATCAAAGCCGACGAAAAATCAGCACGATTGGATTCGTTGTTTAAGCGTAAATTTAAGTTGGAACGCTTCAACGGAAATGTTTTGGTTGCCCAACAAGGCATTGTCCTGTACCGAAATTCGTGCGGATATGCCCAAGTCGAAAAGAAAGATACGTTGTGTTTTGATTCGAAATTTCAATTAGCTTCTCTTTCCAAAACGTTTACGGCAGTAGCCATTCTAAAACTCTATGAGGCGGGCAAGTTAAGTTTGGAAGATTCGATTCAGAAATTTATTCCTAAGTTTCCTTATTCGGGGATTCAAATAAAGTCATTACTGTCGCATCGCAGTGGCTTGCCTAATTATGCGTATGTCTTGGCTGACAGCGTTCGCAAGCGTAATCCGTATCCTACCAATGACGACATTGTTCGGTGGTATTGCGCCGTAAACCCCAAATTGTACAATACGCCCAACCGTACTTTCAGTTACAGCAACACCAATTATGCCTTATTGGCCACGATTGTTGAAAAAGTGTCGGGGCAAAAATTCGAGGATTTTTTGAAGCAAGCCATCTTCAAACCCTTGGGTATGAAAAATACGTGGTTGGTGACGAGTCACAATGATTCTTTGAATCAGTTTCGTACGGCAGGGTATCAGTACAATCGTCGTTTGACCAAAGACAATTACGACGATGTAGTGGGAGACAAGGGCGTTTATTCCACCATGGACGATATATTTCGTTGGTATGCCGGACTAAACGGAGGCTGTGTATTGCGCCCCGAAACCATGAAAGAAGCATTTACCCCGCGCAGTTTTGAGCGACACGGTATTAAAAACTACGGTTACGGCTTCCGTATGCACGTCAACGAAGCGACGCGTGAAGCCAAATACGTCTATCATACGGGTTGGTGGAAAGGCTACAATACCCTGATGTGGTTTAGTCCCAAAGATAAATTTGTCATTATACTTCTCAGCAACCGCTACAACCGCAGCATTTATCAAATCAAACCTATTTTAGAGATTTTGGAAGGGAAAAATAAGGTGGCGGATGATTTGGAGGATGAGCTATTTTAAGGGCAGTCGGGGTCTGCCGAAAAGATTAATAACGCAGGCACCGTGTTCTGCGGCGTGCGCTGCTGTTTTTTCCTGCAAAACGGAATAGAGCATCGAACCCATACCAAATCGCTAATTCAAAGGCACCTGTTCCCGTGCCAAGTGACGAAACGGTAGGTCATAGCTGGCTTGAAACAATAGATTGTCGCGGGCCCAGCCGATGGTACCCACTATGGCATCACGGCGTTTGGTGCCAATCAATAGCCCTCGGTACCAAATCCCTACCAGTAAGGGTGAAAAAATAAGATTGGTTCCTATATCCATTTGTTTATTCAAACCTTGTTTCCTTAGTTGTAAAGCCATGCTCAATGCACTTTCTCGGTCTAAATCGCGTCCGTAGCCATTGCCAAAAACACGTATTTGGAGCGGAAACTGAGCCCCCAACTGTACACCCCAGCGCTCGCGTAACCAATCATTGTCTCGAAAGCCCATATTATGATATGAAACGCCCGCCCAATAAAAAGGCTCGTAGTCATTTTGAGGGTCATAATCGAAGCGTAATCCACTTGAAAATGCCACGCGGTTACTACTAACCCCATTTTGGGCCAGCGGGTCATTACTGCCGAGGTATTGTGCCACAAACGTAAGATTATCACCATTCCAGCGGTCGGAAATCCACGCAGCCTGAAGACCGGGTGTAAGGCGGAGGTGTTGTTTTGCGTCCAGATAAAAAAGCCGCGATACTTGACCTGTGAGGTGAGTACTGTTGAGCATTCCTCCTCGACGGTCGTGGAGAGCCTGTACACCCAGCCCTACTTGGGCATCTTCAGCATAGGTATCAAAAGAAAAAGCCGCTGTTTGAAAAGCTGTCCCCACAGACGGCCACTGATTGCGGTAATTAACAATCAAGCGCGGGGTACCTGCATCACCTGCCAAGGCAGGGTTTTGGTAAAGTGGATTGGTGTAAAATTGGGAAAACTGCGGGGCTTGGGCGCATACCTGTGCGGCGATAAAATAGAAGAGGAGTAGATGAATGCGCATAAGGAAGCCGGGTTAGCGTATAAGATAAAAATTACGACGGAGTCGTTCGCGTTTGTTTGTTTCGATATACCTGATTTCGGTTTCTACTACGTACATATCGGCAGGCATTTCGCGACCATTAAATGTTCCATCCCATGCTTCACCATCGTTCTGACTACCGGCAGGTACATTGTTCATTTCAAAAATCACTTCTCCCCAGCGATCGCGGATGCGTAGTTTGACAATCTCCCTGATACCGCTTCCGAATAACGTATAACGGTCACCAATACCGTCTTTGTTCGGCGAAAAAGCTTGCGGTATGACCACAGCGCAACTATCTACCTCAAAAGCTGATGTACGGAAGGTAGAATCTTTACACACTCCCCGATTGCTCACCACGAGTTTGATATCATACTGACCTTTGGGGAAAGGAAGTACAGGGCTTTGGTCGTCGGAGGTACGGCCATTGCTAAAATACCACTTGTAGGTATCGGCGTTTTGTGAACGATTCACCAACCGAACCGGCCCCGGAGCGCAAATGAGCGAATCGCCTTCAATCCGAAAATCAGCCACTGACCGGGCGATAATTGGGACGGATTTACGAATGGGTTGACTTTTGCAGGCAGTACTCCCCCGATAGACCGTGAGCGTAGCTGATAGGTTATTGACGTTTGTGGTGTAGATATGTCGGGGCGAATAGTTGACCGAATCAAGCGGGGAACCATCGCCAAAATCCCAGATAAAACCCAGTTGAGGATTGGATAAATTAACGAATTGCACCGGTTGCCCCTGACAGGCCAAGGGCGTTTCCAAACGAAAATCGCCCGTAGGTAACTGCGTCACTTTTACCGTTTTTTGGGTAGAATCAGAACCGCAGGTAGTGTATGCAATGAGAGTAACGACGTAATCGCGGTTGGGTTGAGTGAAGGCGTGAGTAGGATTAGCACGCGTATCAACGCCGCCATCACCAAATTTCCACACCCAACGGTCGGGTTTGGGCGTGGTTGCGTCCTTAAACTGAATGGGTTCGCCCGGGCATACTTCCGATTTCGATAGTTCAAACAACGGCTTGACAATTGTCGGGAATACCCGAATGGCTACTTCGGCACTGTCGCGTCCGCAAGCGCTGATTACTTCCAAACGCACCCGATACTCCCGCGCCGAAAACCAATGTTTAAGAGTATCCGCCCCTGATGTGCGCGAAGTACCATCGCCAAAAAACCAGCGGGATTGAGGTTTGTCGTGGCCCGTAGATCGGTTGGAAAAAGTGATTTGAGCCGGCGTGCAACGTACCGTGGTAGAATCCACCCCGATTTCGGCTTTGGCCAAAGGCCGTACCGTAATTGTTTGATTGGTTTTTTGCTCGCCACACGTATTTTTTACGGTAAACGTCACGGTGAACATTTTCTCGGTGCGTTCTCGATTGTCAAATACTTTCGCAGGAGGTTGAAAGCCGGTGTGTTGTGTCCCATCGCCAAAAGCCCACGTATAATCGGTGGTAGCGGCTTGCGTACCCGTGGGGGTAAAGGTCACATTCAAAGGCGCACAGCCTTGGGATTGATTCAAGGTGAAAGCAGCACTGGCGGGAGGGGCAGTAATGGTTACGTCGCGGGTGAGGGTATCCGCACAAGCCCCCGACCCCGCAATGAGGGTTACCTTACTGAGTCCTTGAGGCAACGAAAGCTGAGGAGAAACTACATTTGAGGCGTTTGTGCCATTAACGAGCCAAACATAGTTAGCCGCCCCCGTGGAGTTGTTGGTGGGTCTGATCGTTGCTCCTGCACAGCCGTTGCTGATGGCAAAATCTGCTTTGGGGCGACCGATGTTTATGGTAGCATCGTCGGTGGTGGGACAGCCTTTTGGGCTGGTGAGTTCGTAGGTGAGCCTGATTTGATTGGTGGTTAGTGCGCTGATAATGAGGGTGTCTCCTCTTAGGCAATTGGCACACCCCGTCCAGCGGCCTCCGGTGGGTGTAGCCTGAAGTTTTAAAAATGCCGTTCCTTGGCAAACGGTTAGGTCTTTGGCATCGGGTTTTATTCCTTCCACGTTGACAGTGATGCTGTCGAGTACGCTGCAAGTCCCCGAACCCACTACGTAGCGAATAAGGTAGGTTCCCAGTGTTTTGGGGTTGAAGATTCGGTTGGTGCCTTGTATTTCAATGAGCGCAGCGCCTGACCAAACGCCGTTGGGAGTACTGGCCACCAAAGGTACACTGGCCGTACCCTGGCAAAGCGTGGTATCGGGGCGTAGCGACGTGATTTTGACTTGCGACAGAGCATTGACTAAAAATGTATCCCTTTCAATAACGACGCCCCCGCAACGGTCGGTAATGCTCGCTTCCACGATATAGGGGGTTGGCTGAAACATCAAATCCTCACCTATGGCAGGATCAAATGTTCGACTGTTTAGTTTATAAGAAATACCACTTTGAGGGGTAAACTTGTACTTGAAGGGAGCTTGGCAAACATCGGCTTGTTTGGGCAAATTCAACTTAGGTGATTCTACCACCTCATGGGGGCAGACATTGGGCTTGGAGCGCCCGCACTCATTGATGGCTACAAGCGAAATCTGATAAACCCCCGCTTTGGTAAATTGAATGACAGGCTTGGAAGAATTGGCATCGGTATTGTTTAAAAAAAGGTAATTATTAGGTGTAATACTCCACTCATAACGGGTAGCATCAATGGAGATGGTGGCATCAAAAGTGAGCGTAGCGCCGTTGGACAGGCACACCACTGCTGTATCTTTGTTCATAAACGAAAAGCCCGTAGTAACATACTTAGCTTCGGGGAGTTTCTTGAGCTTGACGTCTATTTCGGCAGTATTAGAACCACAACTTTTTGAGGTAGCGGTTAGTTTTACTTTATAAATTTTGTTAGGGTCGCTATAGGTTATTGACGGAGTAATTGCAGTACTTGTTTGGCCATCGCCAAAATCCCACAAAAATTTGGTGTCAGAAATGGGACAGGAATTGTTAGCAAAACGAACGGCAGAGCCTTCACAGGCCAACGTAGTGGCAGGTCGAGGTTGTGGTGTTTTATTGAATACTAATTCATACGCTTTGTTATCACTGCTACAACTAAGGTTTCTTATTGAGAAAGGAAAGGGTTTCTCAGAATCTGAGCATGATTCTATAAAAGTTCTCAATTTATAGGTGTGTTCGAGCGTAGTATCTTTTGCAATGGTTAATACTTGTTCTGCACCATCTCCCCACTTTATTCTATATTCCTTGGTGGCACAATAGCCCGGTTTAAACTTGAGACATAGCTTATAGTTAGAGTCACTCGGTGAGACGCACAAATCACCTGTTCCGGTGCAGAAAGTAAAATCTACGGGGATTTGGGCATTGGCACTGAAAGCAAAAACGATGGAAGCAAGAAAACAAAAAAGTAGTTGTTTCAACATGCCTGAAAAGTTTACGTGGATATACAATTCTGAAAATAAGTCTAATGTTTTTGCAATCCAAAGACTTTAAGGCTTTTCTTTCAAAAACCTTAGATGATAGTGAGCATCATTGATTTATCAGTTCGTAATTATTCAGCGTATTTCCAGTCTTTACGCTGGTTGCAGTGCGAGTGAGTTTAAGAGCATTATCGGAGAGCTGGGTAATGCTATATTCTATTATCCCATTGGTACCTGTTGGGTGAGGAGATAAGTTTTTCAAAATTAGTTTTGTATCTTCCTGAACTTCCCATTGCCCTGTAAAAGTCTGATTATCAAATTCACGTAGTGTTACAGTTTGAGAGTTTGACAAATCCAATCGAAAGTTGGTATAATTCATGCGAATATTACTAACTGCGCTTTTATCGTAAACCACGCGGCCACCTTCGCGGACAAGATTAGCTATCCAAACTTTAGCGATACGTTCTGAAACTGGTTTTATTTTTTTGTTACAACTAAAGATTGGACTTATCATTAGTTGTAACAAAACGAATGAAGTATTAATTGTTTTTATAAATCTAATACTTCTCTGCGTGAATATACTTTTTATAAACACTTTCATAGTGAAAATTTTTAAAATCGTGATGCATTATTGTTTATTGAATGTTTTGCTGACTAATGGGAGTGTGTATTGTTCTAATCGTAGGACGTACTTGCCGATAGGTAAAGCCTTTATGAATATATTCCCTTCCCATCCTTCAGTGTTACGTTGTAAATTATGCCGACTGATAAGAATTCCTTGTAAGTCATAAATGTGAGCCTTTATGTTACCAAATGCAATTTCCTCTGAACGATATATTATTCGTAACCACTCTGAACTTGGATTAGGATATAGTAAGAGTAAATTGGAAAAAATCGGTGGTTGTATCGCCGTTATTATGAGATTAAAAGCATCCGATGTATTGAAACAACCCTTGGAAGCTATCTTTACAGAATATTTCCCAGGCTCGGTAGCCATAAAATTCCGCATTATAGCCCCTTGTATAAGCGTACCTTCCTTGAACCACTGATAACTCTCCGCAATAGAGGAAGTAAGTGTCACTACACCATCTGAATTAATAGTGGGCTTAGGAATAATGGTAACACCTACTACAATGGTATCTGAAAAAGCTTGGCAGTTTTGCAAAGTTGTTGTAACAAAATACTGATTTGCAATTGTGACAGTAATGTTTGAACTTTTATTACCGTTAGACCATTGGTAGTTCTGCCAACCATTTGGAGCGGTTAGCCTTATGCTATCACCTTGGCAAATTTGAATATTTTTTTTCTCACCCAGCGAAAATTTCTTGTTAGTAAGCAACAGTTCTATGGCAGTATTATCTTGAGGCTTATTGAGACTCATAATAATTGAGCTGCAAAAGTTATCTTTTCGTGCTTCTATATTATAACTACCATTAGGAAGTCCTGCAATGGTGTAAAATCCTTTTGCATCGGATTTAATGGTAACTAATTTGGCACCTTTCAAAACTATTGTGGCATCTGCAATAGGCGTTCCAGTAAATTTTTCTTTGACGCTACCAGTAATAAAGTTCCCGGTAAAATTTGAAAATTTATAGGCATTTGTTTTGTAAACATCGTAAAAGGTTAGTGAAACGAGTGAGCTGTTAAAATATAAATTAGTTAGAATATAGGGGCCGTTAGCGAGTTTTTCGTTGATTTCATCCCCAGCAAAACGCATAGTAACCTCATTTAATCCCACTGATAGATTTAGGCTTTTTTCAGACCAATTGAGAGAGTTTTGGAGAGAATCTATAAGTTCTGCGCTAATGGTGTAGAATCCTGAGCGATTGACTTTAATCTGTAGCTTAATGTCTAAAAAATCAAAATCACCGTCTTTGTCACTATCTATAGGAGTTTCGGCGTTTTTGCCCGTCAGTTCTATGGGGGGGCGTGGAAAAGAAGTAATCTGATAAGCTTGGGTGGTGTAGGCTTTTTTGCGATTATCTACTGCTATTGAATTTGATAAATCAATCAATGATAAATCATCGAGTATGAAAGGGCCATTGAGCCCGTTTTTTCCAATGGCTTCACCATTAAAGTTAAGTATAGCTTCGTAATTACCAACTGAGAGGGGTTTTGTACGAGAGTGATTCCATGAAGTAGTTCCAATAAGTTTGCCTTGAGCATCTCTAAGCGACCCTATCACCGAAAAATTACCTGGCACTTTGACTAAAAAACCTACCCGAATTTGTAAAGAATCATATAAGACATCATTGTTTTTATCAATTGCTTTTTCTTTGTATGTATTATTCAATCCGCCTGAACTGCTAAAAACGGTAATAACATCGTCCTGATAAATGCTTTCCGAATTTTTTTGAAGTTTTATCACTAATGAATAACTACCAACCTCGGAAAAGCCAGCGTTGCTATTTCCATAGTTGCCATCGTTGGCTTTACCGTCATTATGCAAACCGTCATCAAAAAGCTGAAGCGAATCTTTTATAAAACTTCCTTTTGTAAAATAAACAACCCCTTTTGCTTGGGAGACAGGTCCATTTTTTGAAGTAAGAATAGCATTAACTCCAATTGGCTCTTGAAGTAGGTATTTAGATTTATTAGTTTTGACAGTGAGTTTCTGGTTACTTTGAGCATGAACCCGCATTGAAAAAAGGCCATTAGTAGAGCCACCTGTGAAGGTGATTTCCCATATACCTGCTTCAGAATTAGGAATTTTATAAGTTAAAAAACCATCGCTATTAGAATACTCTGCATTATTAGTATTATAAATTTTCCCCGAAGGGCTTTTAAGGGTGTAGTTAGCCCGTTCGGCCTGAAAAATTCCCTGAAAAAACGCAATTCCGGCTATTGGTATATATACTTTTCTGATTTGGATAGAAGAAGATAATAATTGATTATTCTCCATAAAAACAATACCTAATGAATCCGGAATTGATGTTATGGTTTGTTTCCCTTGCTCGGCACTTATGCGAGCACCACTCTTCACCCCGGGATAAATTCTTTGCATAATCCTAAGAAAGACATTGGGATTGAGTCTCAAATCCGTGTGGCCTAA
This sequence comes from Runella sp., assembly GCF_027484545.1. Lineage (GTDB taxonomy): Bacteria > Bacteroidota > Bacteroidia > Cytophagales > Spirosomataceae > Runella. The sequence goes on from NZ_JAIXST010000311.1 coordinate 14,512, forward strand.
CCCAAAAAAAACAGCATCCGATATGCCAATGAGAGGTAGTGAGGCATCCTGATTGTATGTTGCTCTCCAAGGCAGTGTAGCTCGCTCGGCAGATACCCAGAAATCATCTCTCGCCGTGAATTGATAAATAGCAGTCCCTTTATCTAATTCCGGATTGAATAAAGGGCGACTGAGATCACTATCCTGATAGTTGAAGTTATCGGCCAGCCAGCCAGGCTCTAATTGGTCACCCGCAGGGTCACACCAAGCAGATAGATGGGCATATCTGCTTCCATGATTGGGGGTACCCAATTGTACTAAATTCTTAACATCAGTCCCCCAACGCAGATAGGCTCTTGAATCCAGCCCACCTTTACTATGTGCCACTAAGTTTATTTTTTGAGTCCCAAAAGTGTTTTTAGCAATCGCTATTTCGTTACCAATCCTATTGCCATTATCAATAATTCCACCACATGGATCTAAGCTCTGAGCGATGTGAAATGGGATACCATCTCTGGCGGCAAAATCAGCAAAATTTTGCCATATTTCGGAAGGAGTGTCACCAATACCACCACTTGCAATCCCGAAACCACGCACAAATACCAAAGGAAGAGCCTTGCTTTCAATATTGATACTTATCCAGTCACACTCTATAGCCCAGTAAGTAGTATTGGGTACATCTATTGCAATTTGTATGCTATTTTCGGCTTTAGGCAGTGTATTTGCGTTTCCTGTTTGGGAGGGGAATTTAATGTATTCTATGGGTATCATAATTGAAGGAGTACTCCAGGTATTGTTACCCGACCCCAATGTCCATATTTGCCCAGAAGTGGTCGTGATGAGTTTACCATTTACATACACATAATCTATTTCGGGGTCTGCAATACCGTCACCGTTTCCGTCGTATTGAGAATTATGGTCTACATCATAAATGCGCATGGTCAACCGTACCATCTTAGGAATCAAACCACGCTCAACCAGTTCAGGGACATTAGTTAAGAACCCTTGCGCGTCGAATTTCATGCGGTTGGAGTAGTAGCGAGTTATATCTACATTGAACGTCAAGCGGCCATTAGGCACATCTTTTCGAAAAAGATACTTATCAAAGTCCCCTCCTAGGGTACCTACAAATAACTCATCTGAGAGAGTTGGTTCGTTTACAGTTGTACCACTAATACGTGCCGCCGATGCTTCTCGGGGCGAGTCCTGTGCTTTTAATAAAATTACGTTTAGTAGCATAGTTCCATACAACAATGCTAAAGAGAAGCCTGAAACCGTTTTAAATAAAATATTTCTCATGATGAAAGAGTTTTACATTATTCTGTTAAAAAGAAGTGTCAAGAAAAGCAGCATGTATTTGCTTAAAGTGCTTATTGGATACCTTTATCGCTTGCCCGTCTTTCAAAATACAACTGTGACACACCTTGTCTAACTGCCTGATGCAATCTAAATTGATAAGGTGGGAACGATGCACTCGTAAAAAATTACTTGGGAGTATTTTTTCAAATGAACCCAAGGTTTTGGAAGCAAGCATTTGCCGGCCATCAGCCAAAAAAAATACTGTATAATTACGATCTGATTCCAACCGAATTATGTCTCCAAAGGGTACGAATACTTTGACGCCTTTGATGATTAAATAAATGAGGGAAGGGCTTTGAGGAAATGATGCCATCGGATTCAAATGGATAAATGATTATTGTGTTACCTTCTTTTCCCATTCTTTTTGAAAGCTTGATTGCGATGTATCTGTAAACAAATAGGAAGTGGAATAACTACCGAATGATGCGCTCATAAACGACGGGACGTGAAGAGTATGCCACTGCCCATTGACCGATAGCTCGCCAACGGTATTTTTCGAGTTCAAAAGCATTTGCGTAGATTTTTTCGAGTAATTTCCAACTTCGTCGTACGTTTTCATCTACCTCGGCACCATGTTTGGCAAACAAAGTATTTACTTCTTTAAAGCATGATGATGAAGGGTCAACTTTGGCTAAAATATCAAAGCCTTCCTGATAAAGATTGGCTTCAAGTTTGGCTTTTCCCTGTAGTACAAGCTGCCCACAAATTTGATTTTGATAATTACGATATACCTCTAATGCTTTACCACGTGCTTTTTCGAAACATTTGGTTTCGGAGGGGACATTAAAGAGCAAGCTTATCGCGTCAGCATGCTGATTGGCTTGTGAGAGTTGAGTTGCTTTACTGATAATCATATCACAACGTTTGTTGTAATAATCAATCACTTTTGTTTTGGCATTTTTGATAAAATCGCCGTACTCATCGCTACGGTTAGGCAACAGAGAAATGAGATTATTGAGTGCCTGCTCGCGAGTACGTCCACTTCCTTTGATTTTGCGAGTATGGCTGGCAAATACAAATTTGTCGTCTACCTGCTTAATAAACAGACTTATTTCTCCCTCAATAACAGTCATTGTTTGAATGCCAGGGTTGATTTGCTGTTCATTAAAAATACTGATGACGGGATACATCACAATGCCGCTACCGCCTCCGCGTGAGGCTATTCCGCTTTGATTTAGCAAAGCCAAAATCTTCGTTTCTAGTTTTTGGAGATGCGTACCGGTAAATCCATCAAGTTCTTCGGGCATCACAATACCGATATTAAGTTTACCAAACTCATCGCTACTCTCTTCATTTTGTGCCGTGCCAGATAACGTCAATAAGTAACAGAGCAATAACCAGCTGATTTGAAGTGTTTTTTTCATGAGTGTCTGTTTGTTATTTGAAGTTAATAAACAAGGTATTGCCCTTGATAGTACGTTCTATTTTCAATTTTTTAGTGGGCTGTTCAGCTAAAGTCAGCGCGTTGCAAAACTTTAGGATTTCGAGAGCGTAGCGGGTAGGGGTAAGGTTTTTCCCTTGAGCGTCGGTACGTGGAATCCGAACTTGGTCAAAAATGAGTCTTAAATCCGTTACCCCCTGAATATGATACCCTTTAGAGTTTTCTCCAATCCATTCTTCTATCGTATCCGAAAGTGGAAGCCCTCCTTTACTAACCTCTGAACTCATGGTAATATTGGCGTTTTCAGTGAGTCCAAATTCTACTGCCATGTACTTGCCATTCTGTACGATGTCTGTAAATTTCTCTTGCATTACATTCAAAAAATCGTTGATGACACCTTCTGTAGCTTTAGCTGCCAATGCACCAATATCATTGGTATTAAAAAAAGGGCTTTCCCCCATCTTATTAGAAAGGGAAGCGGAAGTAGAGGTTTCATAAGCCGTCAAAATGACCTTTACCTTTGTGCCCGCCCCTTTATATACGTCATACTCTACTTCAACAGCAATATCGGCTCCTGATGCTTGAATAATTTGTGTTTTTACATCCGTTTGGGCTCCATTAAGAACACTGTTTGTTTGTAAGTTCCGTGCTTTTGAGATAAAATCTACTGTAGAATAGCCCCTGTTGTCGAAGGCTTCTTTGACTTTGGTAAGCACAATACGACGATTGACATCGCCTTCCAAAATAGTACGAATGTCTTCGCCTTCCTTAAAAAATGGAAATACCATAATTGTAGGCTTGGTAACGAGCTGGTTTTGCTGATTAGCGGCTGGAGCAGGAGTATTTTGCGCCCAAATTGGAAGGCTAATTGAAACAAATAGGAGAAATATCAAAAATTGAGTCATGGTCGGAAATTATAATTGAGTTAATAGCCAAATTTTCTAATTACTTGGTTTTGTTCGAGGTATTTGCGAAAGGCATCACCGTTGATTGTCACTTGAAAGCGAATATTTTTTCGGTAGTTATAAGATCGTTCGGCGTTTCCTTGTTGTGAGATTTGTATAATGAAACGACGGTAGTCTTTTGATTCGAAGAAATTTTGTAGAAACGGATTCTCGTTGGTAGTACGACTCATGTTAGGTGTAAGCGGCAAACGATAATTGACACTGTTAGGAATGCCAATAAATAACAACTGTTCAAATGCCCGGCGTGAGGCTACATCCTCTAAGATATTGCGACCGGCGGCTAACGTTCGACCCTCTTCGCCTGTACCAGATACCAAAAGACTGATTTCACCTGTTGCTTTGTTTTCACTCCCAAACTGAATCTGAGGACCATTGGGAACTGTACGCTTACAGTGTGAGAAAAAGATGATAAGAATTAGTGAATAGATAAAATTTTTCATAGAAAAAGTGGTTATTTATTAATGGTAGAAGCATAAACTTTATTAGAAGGGTTGAAGAACTCCTTGATTTCTTTGCCGCCGTTGGTAACTTTGCAAATCGTTAAATCTCCTTCCACTTTTTCTACTTTAAGTTTACCAATAGAGGTTTTACGACGTAACTGTTTTGTTCCTATCGTTTTAGTAGTTTCATTAATTACTTCTAATGATATCGACGAACTTAAACCCTCGCTTTTCCCGCCTGCAATCATTACTTCAATAGCATCTTCGCCTTTGAATTTAGTAATCTCGACTAATGAAAATGTTAATGGGTAATTGCCATTAATAAAATCCATTACAATTTTGTCGATATTTAAGGTAGCTCCGCCTACAACATTCATTGTACTCTCACTTGTATAGATACTTGTCTTTCCGCCCGTTACTACATCAAGCGTTTTTCCGAATATTCCTGCTGCTTTTCGATTAGAATAATCCGAAATACTCTTACTGTCTTTGGTTTCACCTGTACTTACATCTACTACTTTAAATGAAAATGTGGTACCAGAATTTCCGGCGGAACTTACCGTCCCGACCACTAACTGAGTAGCTCCGATAAGTTCGCCTTGTTGCGCGAGTTTGGTGCTGTTGAGATAGACCTCATTTTTTTGAGATTCCAATTCTTTGAAGATTTGCTCGAAGTTTGTCCGCTCAATTACGACAAAACGCTTTGATTTAATGAAAGCGCTTTCTACCTTCTGCGAAAGTGCGTCAGCATCGGCTCGGCTTACATTTGAGCTGTACTGAAAAGGCAAAATAGCAATTGTGGGCTTAGTGTTTAATTCGTCACTTTGACTATACGCATTGGTTACAAAAAAGACTGCCAATAACATGAAAATCAAAGATTTTTGGACTGAATGAAGACTGGTTTTTGAACCAATACCGTCCAAAACAGACATAAATAAGATGTGAGTAAAAGAGGCCATATATGAGGGGGATAAAAGGTTGAAATTTGATTTCAACCTTTTATCCCCCCTAACGAGCAGAAGTAACAACAATTTCTAAAAATATTTTTGGAAGCTAATCAGCGGCGCAAAATGGCGTACTGCAAAGTGGTTGTAAAATTGTGGGAAATGGCAGTAGGGCGGGGCGTTACCTCCAGCCGAATCCATTGAGGTTCGTAGCTGACGAGCCATTTTAGATTTCGGGGTAGGAAGGTCTTTTTGGTAAAAGCTACGCCTACGCTGACTTTAGGCATCGCCGAGAAACGTAGCTTTGGAACAGGGGCAGAAGTTGCAATGTAGTTGGTGTAAGATAATGCGCCAATAGGGAAAAAGAAATTCGCTCCCACATTCACCAACAAACCACGTTTAGAAGCACTTAACGAGCCGCGCCGTGAGGCAACGGCACTATTCCAGCCGATTTGAGGAGATAATGTGAGATAATCAAGGTGCAATTCCTCGGCGAGTTTTGGGCTATCATTGATTAGAAATGTAGTGCCGTAGTGTTGTTTTGACCAATGTACGTCGAGCGTGGTCTGCCAAGGTTTATCCCACCGAAAACGGGTCAATGAAAGCCCCGTGTGGAAACTTGTTTTTTGGTTAAGGGCATACATAAAAGCCGCTACTTTTTGGCCATCTGCCGAGAAGTCAGGAATCCCGCCTAAAACAACCCCTGCGCTCAAAGAAATGTCCCAGTAAGCACGGCTTGGCCATAAATCCATAAAAGCACTGTTGCCTAAGTTGTTAAAACCACGTACTCCAGTGGTGGTTTGAAGATTTTTAATTGTATTTTGGTACTGACGCATGATTTTGATTCGATCGCTAAAAAACGGATGGGTACTGTACGATTTTTCTTCCTTGGTATTTTTGACGGAGTTTGTATTTTCTTTTTGCTTCATAAATCTTTTGTCCAATTCCTCCATCTTCATTGTATCTATTTGGGCAATTAACATTTCGGCCTGAAACCCTTTTTCCAATTTATATAACAACCAGAGCGCAAATAGGTCGGCTTCAATCTCTTGCGCCATGGGGTTATTGTTGGTAATGAATTTCTTTTTAAGATAGCCTTTCTCTTTTTGATAAATTTTTTCAACTTCGCTCAAAGAGCCAATCCTCTTAAAATGACCTAATACGTGATGACCAAGTTCGTGGGCCAATACGTGTTTATCTACCAAAGTAACTGTATGCACATCTTTTGCATTAATAAGTTCAAAGAAGTATTTATTGAAAAGAATCAATCGGATATCGCCCGGACACAGGGCGGCCATTGGCGAACCACAGTTGGCTTCCAGTACATAGATAGGGTCGGAAGAAGTTCGTATTTTTGAATTTTTAGCGATGGCTTTCAAATAGTCATTGATTAAGCTTTGGGCTGTTTTTGCATCTTCAACATACCTTCTGGTGTAGCTTTCACAGTTGCAGGGTAGATTTTGGGTGTAGTCCGTAGTAGATTTAGAAGGAGGTCTTTGGGCAAATAAAGGATTAATACTCACTATTCGAACCAAAACCATAAAGTAAATAATCTTCATAACAGCAGAGATAAGGGTGGTTTTTGTCAAGGCATAAGCGTTTCTGCCTTGGGTAAGCAGGACTTAAGAAACACTTTGGGTTGATTGGGCAAGCGTAGGAAATATTGTCGGGAAAGAGATTCGTAAGAGAGTTGAATTTTGGACGAAAGGCTATCTACTCCCTTTTTTCGGTTTAGGTATAATTTGAGGGTATCATTGCAAAAAACATAAGACAGCCGAGAAGTCTGATTAGGTATTTCTAACCATTGCAGGGGTATTTCACCGATTGGAAACCCATTTTCTCCATAACCTAACCCTTCTTTGGGGGCTTGTTCTTCGGCAAATACCTCTTTTTGTTCTTTTTTCAAAAGCGTATATTCCGATTTTTCGTTACGATTGAGCCAAAAAACTACACTCACTATTATCACCAATATTATGACAGCTGCCGCAGTGTAAGACAGGTATGACCACTGAAAAAGCTTTGGCATTGGAGAAGCAACGGGCATCGAAATTTTTGATGCCGCCTCGTAAAGCTCTTCGTCGTGTATCGCTTTTACATGCAGACCTAAAAACTCGGCCCAACGTACCTCGTCAAAAAAATCGGGGTTGCTGTCAATAAGTTCGAGGTATTGGGTATATTCTTCTTCGGTCAATTGACCCGTTTGCGCTTTACGAATTAATTCTTTTTTTTGAGTGGTATCCATGACTATTTTCAAAAAAGGCGTAAACCCTGTTGAGATGCTTTATAAACAATACAAGTTCGCAGAATTTCCTCGCATTTAGGCATACTCCTTTCTATGGTGCGTACAGAAACTCCCGTTCGAGACTTTATATCTTGGTGTGAAAGTGCCTGCGAAAAATCTAATAGATAACGGGTTTTCAATAACTCTTGGCATTTTTCTTCCAAGGTATTGAAGCAGCCTTTTACAATGATGCTGATTTCTTCGTTTTCGTGGCTCAAACCACCATATTCATTATCATTTATGTTGTTGCTCAATATTTCATCTTCCATTTTTTCATCAATGAAATCGGTTTTGTTGTGTTTTTTGAAATAAGTTGAAAGCAGTTTATACCTACGCATCAAGTCAATAAAGTAAAATCCAAGTCTTTTATCCACGTAAAATTCGTCAGGATGTTGACGATAATAACTCCGTTTTTCTATAAAAATTTTTATTGCATCCTGAACCACATCTTTGGCCATTTCTTCGTAGCTTGGGATGAACGAATTTTTAAGGCCCTTTTGTACGTAATGTTTTAAGTAGCTTTGTATCTCTTTTAAAAAATTACCTTCACAGTCATCAATGAACATATACACATACAAGGGTATTTGTTCAGAAAGATAATCATTAACCAGGCTTTTTTGAAGTGTAATACCGTGAGAAGGAATTAGCTGAAAAAAAGTAAGGTTTGTGTGCGTTTTTAAAAAAGGTAACATGGCGCGTAAAACCCGCATAGCAATGGCTTCTTTATTGCTTTTGTCCAGTTTTTCGACCAACTTTCTTTGATGAGTAGGTGGTTGGTTTTCTATATAAAATAATAAACCGTGGGTTAAGAAAAAACTGTTTTCCCGAGATTCTTCGGTATTCCAAGTGAGTAAATGCAGTTTCCAGCGGCAAGCCATGACTAAACCACCCATCCATTCGTTAATCGTTGATTCGTACCATTTCGGCCATTGAGTGCGATTGCTATCAATGATATTGGTGAGTTCTGTCAAGGTAGCTTGAAACAAATCTTGGTGACTGACTGCTGCGGGAAGGCTCGTCTTACGGATTTTTTCGCCTATATTTTCTTTAAACAAATCAGCTACTGCGTTTTTGAGGGCTGCATTATTTTTTTGAGGAATTTTTCCCAGCAAAACTTCAAGAGTACGGTTAAAAAGCCACATTGTAGGAAAATATTAGGAAAGAGGTAAAGGGAGTTAAAATAATTTTGAGTATTGGATTTGCCACCAAACTTTCCAACGATCTATCTTGCTCACGGGGTATTCACAATCCAAGCAGTTGCTAAACTGTAGATACAGTTGCTCAGCACGAACGGTATCTCCGTTTTTAAGATAAGCAAAAGCCAAATGCCACTGGGCAGCTTCTCTAAAATAAGGGCGTAAGTCATTGAACTGAACTACTGTCTCCAAATTTTTAATAGCCAAGGTATATTGCCCTTCGGCTATGTGAGCCTGTCCTTCAAAAAACTGATCGAATACGTAGTGTTGCTGAGGCGTCATGGAGGTAGGATTGGCTTTACGCACGACCGTAAAATCATTTTCGGAATTGGGGAACTGGGTAGGAGAGGAAGATAGATATACAATAAAAGCTGCACAGGCTGCTGCCAAAAATCCAGCGTATTTGAATACTTTAAAAACGGTAATTCGCCGCCTATCCAAGGCTTGTAATTTCTTTAAAGTATTTAGTGCGTTCTGCTCCAAAAACACTTCTTGAATGCGTTTGTGAATTTGTTGGACATTTTCCATTTCCTTGGTCAGATTTTTGTCATTCTTTAATTCATTCTCAAAAAATACTGCTTCTTCTTTTGTCATTTTTCCAAACAAATACTGCTCAATCCAGTCATGCTCCTCGGCTTTGTCGGTTGGTCGTTTCATGGTCTCAAATAAGTTTAAAATCAATTAGTAGTTGTTTCCATTCCTGAACCCCCCGGTATTTACGCATTTTAGCACTGTCAATACTTGTGAGGTTGAGATGGGTGGCTATTTCCTGCATAGAATGTCTGTATTTATAAAAAGCGTTCAATACATCTTTAGTTTCGGGCTTTAATAAATTAAAAATGGATATAAGTGTTTCCTGTTCTTCATTTTCAGTGTATTGTTTATGGGGGTCAGTAAAATCGTCTTCTTGTTTTTCTCCTTGATATAAGGTTATATACTCTTTTTCTCGGCTGTTTTTTTGGATTTTTTTTAACCATACTTTTTCAGCAATACCATATATGTAAGTACTGATTTTTGCATTTTGAATTGAGAATTTTTTTTGCCATACATTCTCAATAAAGATCAAAATTACTTCCTGAAATACATCTTCTGCATCCTGCAAAGAGCCTCCGCACTTAAACACCATTTGCTTGATGCGCCCTTTGTTGTCTTGGTAGAGCTGACTTACGATTTGGTTGGTGAGCCGTTCCTGTTTTAATAATAATCCTTCCACAATCTGCTGATCTGATAGCGACTTTTTCATAATGGTTTGGAAGCGTTTTTGTCATGTATGCTTTCTCGCCTATGGAAAGTAACAAACGAAAGAAAAAAAAATTTTCAAAAATTTTTCAAGGAGTGGCGGTGATGTCCTATCAGCCTACCTCACTAACGCACAGATACCCAAGGAAACACTTTGGGATCATTTTCAAATACTTTAAACCTTACAGAAAATGAAAAATCTCATGCGTATTCTATCATTTGTGGCGGTAGTGGTCTGCCTTTCTTCGTGTACCGAAGAAGTAAAACCTGTCAAAAACACTCCTGCTTATGCCGAAGACACCCCACCCAAGCCCCCTCCATGTTCTGGCGGAGGGAATTGTGGTTAATGATCATTTTATGGGTTTTGTTGTTGTACGCGATGACAAAACCCATAAGGTAATTTTTTGTCGTTTTATCCACAGTGTACTGGCAACTATTAGTAAGATAATCCCTACTATCCAGATCTTAAATGGTTTAAAAAAAATGAATTTGTTAGGGTAAATCGCATCATGGTTTCCCAATAAGGTGTAGTTTGCCCAGTAGTAAGGATGCTTGTATTGGGTATATTCTTCCGAATTGAGTAAATCCAGACGCACTTGTTGGATTGCCTTGTCAATCGGATAGCCCTGTTGGAGATAAAGGTGCAGTCCAGAAGATAAGAAGGAAATGGCATCGTTGTTGGCTTCCCAAGATGTAGTAACTACGGCTTGTGCGCCTGCATAAGCAAACGCCCGCGCCAATGACAAAACTCCTTCGCCTTGGACAATGTTGCCTTTGTCAGCCTCGCAGGCACCCAATACTACCAAAGCTGTGTTTTGCAAGGGTAGGTGGCAGATGTCATCAAAATAAAGGTGGCTATCATGGTCAGGATAGAGCTGAAGGTATGAGTTAAAGGAATCGACAGAATCTACAAAGGCGTGGGTAGCGATGTGAATCACTTTCTTTTGTAAATCTGTATTGAGTAAGGCAGTCTTGGTTGCTTTGGTAGTTAGAAGGGCTTCGCCGCCGATTTTTTTAATCTCTTTCAAGTTAGAAACAGGTTTCCAGTGGCTATCCAACTGTTTTTCGGCCACAAAAGGAGTAATTACTAAAGTGTTTTTACGTAGATTAGGAAATAATTTCTCCAGCCATGTCTCGTTGTTTATTTTAGACTTAGCTGGATGTTGCCAGTACCACTGCGCTGAGTAAGTATAGGCAATGGCAAATTTTCCTAACATATAATCGTGTCGTTTTTGACCGGTTTCCAGTACCTCAAAAGGTAAAAATTGAAACTTAGGGTCGCGGCTAATCACCAAGGATTGCTTTCCTACCAATTGTTTTTTGAGAGTCTCCACCAAATATTGATAACAATAGACGGCCGATTCTGTACCCGTATAACGCCCCAAACCGGGGTTGTAAGAAAGTTGCTGTTGCAAATCTTTTAAACAATACGCTAATCTTTTGGGAATAGGCTGGCAGATTACCTCAGCCTTATCGCGGGTAATTACCATAGTATATAGACAGTCATTTTGCCAAATGTAAGATAAGTAGGCAGTCTGGTTGTTTAATGTTTGCTGCAATTCAGGCAAAGAAAAGTGCGCTGCTTGATAAATACTTCGATAATAGGCGGGGTAATGCGCCAAGAGATTTTGTTTGAAACGATACCCCCGTATTTGGAGATCATTATAAATGATGGTGTCTATAGATTGTTTCCCTCGAAAAGCCATCAATTGTCGTTCAATACGCATTTCTTCATCCAAAATATGAGGTGGGAGAGTGCGTTTTTTTGCCATTGTTACTCTCACTGCGTCATTGAGGTGATTGGCCTGAAAAGCTTCAAACCACCGAAACAGGCGAGTAATTCCGAAATGACGTGGATTTCGCCGATGTGCTTCATAGCCCATCCTTATAGCTTCCGGATACAGCGAGAATTTTTGTTCAGACAGCAAAAGGCGCATTTGCTTGTCCTCTATGCTTTTGCCCGTTAGCTGTTGAAGGTGCATTGCCAATTCGTAAGCGTTGGTAGCTTCTGATAAATCGGAAATAAGATGGCTATTTTGATATTTTCGTTGCCAGGCCCAAGCTTTGTATTGTGCTGCTAAAACAGAAAGCTTGGGATTTTTGATGTCTGAGACTGTCAAACTGTCTGTTTTACTTTTAATCAAAGCCACTTGCAGTACCTTATCAAGACTCTTTAGAGCTTGAATATAATCTTGTTTCTGCAAAGCAATTTGTGCTTTTAATAAGTATAGACTTGCTAAATTTTCACTCTTAACCGTAAAATTAGCTTGGTAAATGCCAAGTGCCTGATTGACGTTCCGATCGGCCTCTTGGTATTTCTGTTGATCATAAAAACAGGCTCCCATAAACCAGTATTGCTTGAGTAAAATGGTAAAATAAGCAGTAGTGTTTTCCGGGTGAATTTTTTCAAGTAATCGCAACGTGTTTTGGCTGGTAGCTAAAGAGGCAGCGTATCGCCCTAATTTGTAGAAAGTCCAGGCAAGACCTGACAAATAAGCTGCTCTGTCTAAATCAGGTTGAGTATGCAGACGCAACGTTTCGCGGCGGTATTGCAGGGCTTGTTGATGGTCTTCCAGTAAATCGTAACATTCGGCAATACTACTACTTACGTAGAGAATGGTTTCTTTCATGCCATATTTGATGGCCATGGCACGTGCTTTCTGAAAATAAACCATGCTGCGTTTATAATCCTGAAAGTTGAGTAGCATTCGTCCTTGATTGTTGTAGTGATACAAAACATAGGTAGGCAGGCGAGTTTCTATGGAGATGTTACGTTCAAGCGTTTGTTCGGCCTGTTGAAAATAAAAATAAGAAGAATCGGTGTTGGACTGCTGTTGGTGAAGTGGCCCTAAAAAAGAATAGAGCTTGAAGTGAGTGGTATCGGACAAGGTTGATAGAAAGCGGAGGTGATAAAGGCCTTTTTGACAGATAGAAATGGCACTTTTAAAATCTCCAATTTTATAATATTCACTGCATATATCTACGCACAAATCAGCTGCTCTATTGTTGTCAATTCGACTGACCAGCTGATACGCTTTCTGATAATGAATTATTGCCAATCGACTGCTATCAAGTTGGGAGAAATGTTCAGCTTTTTTTTGATGATAATCGGCCTTACTGGTGGGAGTTTGTTGCCCAATAGCACCAAAAGAAATACTCCAAAGGTACATACCTACGATGGAACGAAGGCTAAACCTCATATTACTTGTAATTGACGGTGACGTTATAAGCCCCAGAATTATCAGTCAAATCAAGATCGTTGACATGAAATGTCAGTTCAAGATATTGACTGATTCCGTCGGTTTTAATCTCACAATTACTGCCGCAAAAGTGCCAATTAGCCTCATTGTTCAATTTATACATTAGAGCAGCGTGATTAATACCTCCTACAATGTTTAGGCCGTCAATAGGAAAATTGAATAGACCACGTTCCAATCCGTCAGGATAACTTCCGCCAAGCCAAATTCCTATTCCAAGATAACCTGATGCTTTCACCGCCAGAGCACCTTGCTTGTCGAGAATAATTTTCTTCGGTGTTTCTTTGTTCACCGGAAAACTAAGTGGCAAAAAGCTATAGACAAGATTGCGGCAGGCTTCGGGATACAGCTTATTGACAATCGTCGAGTCGGATTTTGACAGTCGCACAGCCTCTTTTAAAAAAATAGGATTCATCATTGAGTTTGTTTCAGATGAGGTATGGGTGTACGAATGTATGCAGGATTGCTTCCTAAGCGGCCATTCTGACCAATTGAATTACCTCATCCCATTGATTACTAAGGTTTTTTGTTCTCAGATTTAAAACTTGCTGTGCTCCA
>NZ_JAIXST010000177.1 GCF_027484545.1 Runella sp.
AAAACCGACGATGCGATTGGATATATTCAAACAATGACCGTAAAAAACACACTCAAACAAGAAGAATTGATAGAATATTTAAGAAAACATCAAACGGAAATCATCAATTACAAAAAACAAAAAGAGGTAGAGAAAACAATTGGTTCGGGCAGAGCAGAAAAAGGCGTGGACATGATTGTGGCCTATCGGCAAAAAAATAAACCCATTGCATGGTCAGAAAAAGGCCGTTATGCCTTATCAACTTTGAGAGCAGAGGCTCTCAACTTAGCAAAAGCAGCATCAAGAACACTAAATATTACAGCAACAACGAAATTAAGAAGTCTATTGAAACAACAATAAAAAAGTCGGGAACTGAAGTCAAAAACAACCTTATCAGAAGTTAGAAACCGATAAAATTGTTATACGAAGTTGTAAAAGCTGAACTAATCCGAAATGGCGTTAATCCTGAATGTCTTAATCCGTCTTTAGACCAATCTCACGGTCAACTTTCGTTGTCGGGTTTCTTTAAGAAAAAAACAAGATATTTGTACTGTTCCGAACGAACAACGTAAAAGTGAAAAAGAAAAGCTAAACTTTGAAGGAATTTTATACGGGCAAGAAGATAAATTCGGTCTTGATTTTACAGAAAAAGCCTTGTCTATCAATATCTTCAGTCAGCTAAGTAGTTCCGCTAAAAACTTTGATACGCTTTACGAAAGAACTTTTGCCGAAGCATTAAACTTTCATTTTTGATTTAATTACTTCAAAAAAACTGTAAATCTCATTCTGGTTTTTTAAATATACCTCATATCTCTCGACACCTAAACTACCTTTCTTCTTTGCATTTGGTCTTACCCTATCATCAATATCTAAGTTTTCAAGTGCGACAACTTCGTCAATATTAGTATTGATTTGTAAGAAGGCTTTTCTTGGACCTGTTCCGCTAAAACCTATAACTGAAAAAGTTTGCTGATTAACAGAAACTTTTACTTTGGTTTGTTGTGCCTCAATTTCAACAGTTGAAATACTTTTAAGCAACTCATAAAAAATCAGATACAATCTTTTTGCTTCATCTTTTTTATGGAAGAACATATCAATCTCTGTAATATAATCATTTACTGGTTTATTTTCAATTATGGCTTTTATCTTTTTGATTTTTTCAGTGTTCTCTTTTTCAATCAATTCAAGTGGATCATTATTCAAATAGTCTATCAAGAGTAATTCGTCTTCAAACCACATATAGCGTATTAAAGTTATTTCGTCTTTACTTTTTTTTGCTTTCTCAATATCTAAATGACTAAAATCTTTTGCAATCAAAATAAGTTCAATATTTTCTTTTGATATTTCATTGAACTTTGGTAAATCAACATTATATTTTTGGTTTGATAAAAGATAAATTTCAGCAAAATTATCTTCTATGAAATCTTTATAGTCGCTGGCTTGATTTCTGATATTTTTGTCGAAATCCTTTTTTAACTCAACAACAACAAATTTCTTTGCTTTAGGATTAAAAGCTAAAATATCTATTCTGCCTGAAGTTCCTTTGCTTCTGACGTATCCGTCGAGTGTAAATTCATTCTTTATGAATTTATATTGTGGAAAGAAGTCATTCCAATTTTCTGATAAGAAACGATTGAGTTCTGCTTCTGATTTTTGAACTGATTTGAGAAATTTTCTATTGTTTGATGAAAATAATCTAATCATTGCTTTGTTAAAATTGGTTCTAAAATACAATTAATTGCTCTTCCTATTTCAGCAAAAGAATAAAAATCTTCGAGTTCCAATGATTTATCTTCATCACCGTCAATTTCTTTGAATAAGTCTATAAGACCTTTTAGCTGTTCTAAATCTTTATCAGAAAGTTGAATAGTTTTCATTTTGCTACAAATTTTATGTTGTAATTTGGTTTTTGCGTTAGGGCTTTCCGTTCCAATCTTTTTTGTGAGAAACGAACAAAAAGATTGGAACGGAAAGCCCGACCCGATAGAGGAACGCCCAAACAATAGACTTGTTAAATATTGATAATCAACATATTAGTATGTTAAGCAACCAAATACAAATTCCAAATAGATGCGGATAAAACTATTTTATTTTCTCTATATTTCTCTTTTTTTATTCGTACTCTATTTGAAATAATCCGAAAGATCTTGAAATTTAACGTAAGGTGGGTTGCCTACAATAGTATCAAAACTTAATTTCCAAGTGGCTTTTAAGCTATCCTGATGGAATAAATTAAAGTCGCTTTCTTCTAATATTTCGTCATGTTGCAAAGCATAAATAGCCAAAATAAGCTTTGTCCGACGGATATTATACACCAGAATATCCGAACCAAAGATATTTTCTTGAATAATGCTTCGAATAGATTTTATTAAAAGTTCGCTTGTAATAATCAGTCACTCCTACTAAAAATGCCCCACAACCACAGCTTGGGTCAAGATTTTTATCGTTGGATTGAGGTTTTACCTCATTGATAATAAAATCAATAATATAATCAGGGGTAAAAAAAGCCCCATTCAGTTTTCTATCGGAAGACGGGATTATCAACTCTAAATAATTTTCAAGCTCTTTGATAGTCTCAATTTCTAAAGATGATGTATCAAAAAACAAGGCGGGATTTTGGAGAAAATTATCGAAATAAGTTGCCAAAATCGGGCTTCTCAAATAATCAAGTTGGTGATTCAAGAGATAAGCGTAAATCAAATGTTGTTCAAGACCTACCAAGTCATAAGATTTAATAAGTTCGTTCAATACTGCTTTTTTTATCATTGCACTAAATTGTTGACTATAAGTAACAAAAATAAACAATATTTATCTCCTGTCAAAATGTAAACCGCAAAATAAAAGAATTGATATACACTTACTTTAAACCAAAAACATCGTTGATGCACTACAAATTCTTTTTCTTCACTTCTCCTACCGCAAAGGCTACCGCTCGTGCCGTGAGCGCCATGTACGTCAATGATGGATTGACGCAGGAAGAGGATGTCATGGCCGCTCCATCGGTGACAAAGACATTTTTACAGGCGTGGACTTGATTCCACTTATTTAATACCGACGTTTTGGGGTCTTTTCCCATGCGCGCCGTACCCATTTCGTGGACAGCGCCACCCATCGAAAACTTATTATTGTAACTGTTTACGTTTTTAAAACCGGCCGCTTCCATCATTTCTGCGGCATCATTGGCCATGTCCAAACGCATTTTGTGTTCATTTTCAGTAATAGCAGCGTCAAAAACCACCAAGGGTAATCCCCATTGATCACACTGTGTAGGGTGCAGATACATTCTGTTTTCGTGACGCGGCAAGATTTCACCAAATCCCCCCATTCCCATCCACCAACTCCCGGGTTCGCTCATTCTTTGCTTAAAATCTGCCCCAAAGTCAATCGTATGGTTTTCCCGATGCCATTCGCTTCGTCCCGACCAACCCTGATAGCCAAATCCCCGAAGATAGTCACGTTTATCATTGCCCCAATTTCGGTAACGGGGAATGTAAATTCCGTTGGGACGACGGCCCAAATAATAACTGTCTTCAAACCCTTCTACTGATGCATTGGCCCCAGCGCCCAAGTGGTGATCCATTAGGTTGTGGCCGAGTTCCCCACTGTCATTGCCAAATCCATTCGGAAAACGGTTTGATTGGGAGTTGAGCAGAATAGACGTAGTAGCCACTGAACCCGCATTCAAGAAAATAATTTTGGCATAAAACTCCTGCACTTCTTTGGTATTTCGGTCAATGACTCGGACACCCGTTGCCCGACCAAAGGTTGGCCCCGCCTTGGCGTTATCGTAAAGAATTTCCGAAACGATTTTATCGGTCAAAAAAGTAAGGCGGTTGGTTCGCCGAGCCGCCGGAAGCGTAGCTGCCTGCGTGCTGAAATAAGCACCGTATGGGCATCCACGCTCACAACGGTTTCGCGCCTGACATTGCGCCCTGCCCAACGCTGTATGTTCCGCAGTTGGCTTGGTCAAATGTGCCACGCGTCCAATCGTAACGGGGCGCGCCATTTTTTCCTGTATTTGCTTTTTGAAGTGTTTTTCCACGCAGGTGAAATCATGGGGAGGCAAAAACTCTCCATCTGGCAATACCGACAAGCCTTCTTTTCTTCCGCTGATTCCCGCAAATTTTTCGACATAACTGTACCAAGGGGCTAAATCTTGGTAACGAATGGGCCAATCCACGCCAATTCCTTCTTTGGCATTGGCCAAAAAATCTTCTTCGTTTAAGCGGTACGTTTGTCGCCCCCACAAAAGCGAGCGTCCACCAGCTCCGTAAGCCCTTGCCCACCGAAACGACCTTTCTTCTACGTACTCATAATTGGGTTCATTGAGGGTCAGTTTATTGACTCGTACGGCATCTTCTTCGGGGTTGGTCAAACTTATCCGACCACGGTGCGGAAAATCCCACGGGTCTTTCATTGCGGTGGTGTAATCCACCACGTGTTTCACATCGCGGCCTCGCTCCAGCATTAATGTTTTCAATCCTCGTTCCGTCAGCTCTTTTGCCGCCCAGCCACCGCTGATTCCCGAGCCCACTACAATGGCATCGTAGGAAATAGTATTTCTAATAATCATACTATTACAAGAATTTTTATTCAAAAAACTACTTTTTACGCTTAATGTTATGTAAAATTCAACACTATTCTTATTTTCACGGCTTTATTATTTCTGAGTCAATCTCCCAATAACCAATCAACTTTAACAATCTACTACTTATGAGAGCTTCCCTAAAAACCCTCCTTGTCTTTGCACTTATTGTTTCAATATCGGCTTTTACTACGGCCATTGACAAAACTTACTACTGGGAACAGTACAACATTGAAATTACCGTTCCGCGTGATTTCAAAATTTTAAAAAACACCAGCAACGAATTTGAGTTGGAAGGCGATGGTATGGAAATGTACATGTACATCTGGAATCAAAAAAAGATTACCATTGATGACATGGACGAAGCTACCGTAACGGCCGCTAAAGAACTAAAACTCCAAGAGATTGACGAAGAAGAATCCTTTAAAAACGGAGATTTTGAGGGGTATTACGTAGAAGGTTTCAAAGATGGCGACCGTGTGATGATCGCAGGCGTAATTGATATGAATAGCCGCACTAACTTTTTTATTGTTCTCACCTTCGACGATAAAGATGCCGAAGCTGAAAAAGAAGCCCTAAAAATCTTAGAAAGCATTGATCATAAATAGTTTAAAGAATTTTTTTATCAAAAAAGGCGACCAAATAGTCGCCTTTTTTGATGTTTGATTACTAAAAATCACAGATTCATTTTCTTCAATTCAGCTACCGCAAAAGCAGACGCACGCGCCGTCATCGCCATGTAAGTAAGCGATGGGTTGACGCAAGACGCCGAAGTCATAAAAGCCCCATCGGTCATAAAGACATTTTTAACCGTATGAAGTTGGTTATTTTTGTTCAATACCGACGTTTTAGGGTCTTTACCCATGCGTGCCGTACCCATTTCGTGGATACCGATACCCAGGTTTTTGCTGGTATCATCGTAGCTTTGCACGTTTTTAAGTCCGGCAGCTTCCAGCATTTCAGCGGCATCGTTTCTCATATCTACCCGCATCTTACGCTCGTTTTCGCCATACGCAGCATCAAACACAACAATTGGCATTCCCCACTTGTCTTTTTTGGTTGGATGTAGAGTAAAACGGTTTTTTTCGTTGGGTAATACTTCTCCAAAACCGCCAATACCCATACTCCATTTACCCACTTGACTCATTTCTTCCTTGAAAGAAGCACCAAAACCTTCCATTCCTACACCACGACCCCAGCCACTGCGGCTTGCGCCTCCCTGATAGCCGAATCCACGCACATAGTCTCGTTTGTCATTGCCCCAGTTGCGATAGCGAGGGATGTAAACTCCATTGGCCCGACGACCGAAATAATATTGGTCCTCGAATCCCTCAAACTCACCCGAAGCACCTACGCCCAAATGGTGGTCCATGATATTACGGCCCACTTGGTCGCTGTCATTTCCCAAACCATTTGGAAAACGGCTTGATTTAGAGTTCAATAAAATAGAAGCCGAAGGAATCGCCGACGCATTCAGGAAGATGATTTTGGCAAAATAATCTTTGACCTCCATTGTGTTTTGGTCAATGGTACGAACGCCCGTAGCGCGGCCTTTTTTCTCATCGTACAATACTTCCGACACAATTTTATTGTTGGCCAACGTCAAACGTTTGGTTTTCATCGCCGCCGGTAACGTAGCTGCCTGCGTACTGAAATAAGCACCGTACGGACAGCCGCGCATACACATGTTGCGGTATTGGCAAGCAGCGCGTCCGAGCGCGGTATGAATGCTCTGCGGTTTGGTCAAGTGAGCGACCCGTCCAATGGTAAGGGTACGGCCCATTTTCCGCATCATTTCCGATTTTACGTGCTTTTCGAGGCAGTTGAGTTCCATCGCAGGTTGGAATTGACCATCCGGCAAAACAGAAAGACCGTCTTTAGAGCCGCTGATACCGGCAAAACGCTCCGCGTAGTCGTACCAGGGAGCGATGTCCTTATAGCGAATTGGCCAATCGGTCGCAATTCCCTCTTTGGCATTGGCCATAAAATCTTCTTCGTTGAAACGATAGCTCTGACGTCCCCACAACAGCGAGCGACCGCCTGTGTGATACGCCCGAATCCAGTCAAACGGACGAGTTTCAATGTACGGGTTTTTGCTGTCGTTCTCAAACAGGTAGCGGTGTTCTTCATTGACCGTATAACCGGTACGCATACCCGCCCAATATTCTTCGGCAGCCATGTTGTCCGGACGACCGCGGTGAGGCAACTCCCAAGGAGCTTTCATTGCTGTTTCGTATCCTTCAATGTGTTTGATATCACGTCCGCGTTCTAAACACAATACCCGCAATCCTCTCTCCGTCAATTCTTTGGCAGCCCACCCGCCACTAATTCCTGACCCCACGACAATTGCATCGTAGGTCATTTCTTTTTGAGCATCTATATTTAAGTACATTTCTTTTGCTGATTGTAAGGTAAAAAATAATTACTCCCCATTGGGGCTGGGGGCTAAAGCGCGTATGCTTTTTGTCCAGGTTTCAAAGGAATACAGCCATCGTAACGCCCTGGAATCGGCACATAATCAAGGGCTTTGGTTGCTCCTTGCTCGGAAGTAAAGTACCCAAACAACGTCAATTCTTTTGCCAAACGCCAAAAAGGAGTACCCTTCATTTTTTTGGATGAAATGACCTCTTTATCCACGTTATCACCCACTTTGACTTGCTGCACATTGGCGGTTCTCATCAATTCGATGGTTTCTTTTTCTACCATTTTCAGGAGGGCAACTTGCTCGGCTGGGGAAGTCTCCAGAAATTTTTTGCTGTGCGTTTTGGTGGCACGTTCGTCCAAATCAGCTAAGCCATCCAAGAAATTTTGCTGTTCCTGAGCCTTGTAACAGTCTTTCAGCATCAGTTCGATAAATGCCCCTACCCCCGCTTCTTTGGCACCGGGCGTAGTTGTACGGGGAATAATATGTTCGGCTACTTCAGCTACCAATGCACGTTGTGCAGCGTTAAAACTGAAATCAGCACTCATGGCTTGAGAGACATGCGCCTCTCCGCCAAAGGCCATCAACGTAGGCGCTGAAAGGGTCCCACCCATCAACAGGGCCACCCGGGATAATGCATCTCTGCGGTTCATATTTTTTTCAGGTTAGTTAAATACCTATTTTTATTGGGCAGGTGTAAAAATACACTGGTTTTGTCCAATTTTTACTTATCCTAAACGGTTTTTTCTTAAAAGATTGTACCCTGAGTCAAAACTTAAACCAAGTTTTTTCCGCATCCACTTGATTTGCTGATTACTACATAAAAGACACCCATTCCCATGCTCACAATAATTTTAACCATCTTCTGCTTCTCTGTGCAACTATTTTCTCTTACAACTTAACCCCATAATTCAACAACTCAACGGTATCACACTTTTTGAC
The DNA here is from genome assembly GCF_027484545.1 of Runella sp. Lineage (GTDB taxonomy): Bacteria > Bacteroidota > Bacteroidia > Cytophagales > Spirosomataceae > Runella. Next base: position 7,929 of record NZ_JAIXST010000177.1, read on the forward strand.
CATCAATATGACAATTAGTTTTATGACCAAACTAATTTGTATTTAGAATGAAATTTCGCTTTTTGTTCACTTTATTCTGCTTTTCAAGCATCTCTTTTGCCCAAAACAACAAACAAAATATCAGGGGAAGCATCACCGATAAACTATCTCAAAGTCCCATTATCGGTGCAACAGTTCAAATCCTGAATAATGCTGAAAAAAACGGCACTCAAACCGATGTTAATGGGCAGTTTGTCCTTACAGGTGTATCGCCCAATCGCTACGAAATCAAACTATCGTATGTGGGATACAAAGAGGTAGTGATACCTAACGTGGCAGTAACCTCGGGTAAAGAGGTTGTGTTGGATGTGACGATGGAAGAAGATTTGAGGCTACTGAATGAGGTAGTGGTAAAAGCCTCAAATAAAGCCAATACCGTCAATAAATTGGCCAGTATCAGTGCCCGTACTTTTTCAATGGAAGAAGTGAACCGCTATGCCGGGGGCCGAAGCGACCCTGCTCGTTTGGCGGCGAATTTTGCAGGAGTAAGTGCCCCTGATGATAGCAGAAATGACATTGTGATTCGGGGCAACTCGCCCGTGGGTGTTTTGTGGCGGATTGACGGCATGAACGTAACTAATCCTAATCATTTTGCTTCGGTAGGTACAACGGGTGGGGCAGTCAGTGCCTTGAATACCAATCTTTTGAAAAGTTCCGATTTCTTTACCTCGGCTTGGCCTGCCGAATACGGCAATGCCATTTCGGGGGTTTTTGATTTGGGTTTTAGAAACGGAAATTCACAAAAAAGAGAAACCACTGTGCAAGCAGGCGTAATTACAGGTTTGGAAGCCACAACGGAAGGCCCCGTCAGCAAGGAAAAAGGCTCATCGTATTTGGTGGGTTATCGGTATGCGTTGGCTGGGGTTGCCCAAGCGGTTGGGGTTGATATTGGCACCACCGCCACACCAAGTTATTCGGATTTATCTTTTAAACTGAACAGCAGAAACACCAAATGGGGCAAATTTTCGATGTTTGGTATTTTGGCATCAAGCAGCATCGGTATTGCCGGTGGAAACACAGGTTCATTGTACGGTGGAAAAGACGGCAACGATTTGAGCAGTAAAATCAGCATTGTGGGGGTAAATCATTTCAAACAATTGAACAAAAACGCCTATTTGAGTTCAACAATTGGGCTGAATTATTCGAGTACCGACCAAGTAAATTACGGCAGCGACCGTGTTACCAACGAATATTATTCCAAAGAGGAAAATAATGTAGCTAAAACGGGCTATAATTTTTCGACAAGCTACAACGCAAAAATCAATTCAAGACTGTTTATAAAAATCGGGCTTGGGGATGAATTGATAGGATTAAACCTGTTTTACAGAACCAAACAAAACATCACTTCCACTTGGAAACAAATCTGGGATTACGACAGCTACACCAACTTAGCCCAAGTATATGCCCACGCCAAGTATAGTTTCAGCGATAAATTAACTTTGAATGCCGGTCTGCATTCTCAGTACTTTTTCTTGAACAATTCTACTTCGTTCGAACCTCGTTTGGGCTTGAAATATGATTTAACCTCAAACAGTACGTTGAGTTTTGGTTGTGGACTTCATGCCCAAATGCAGCCCATCAATATTTATTTTTTACAAAGCCAAAATGCCGACAATTCGTATTCGTACAACAACAAAAATTTAGATTTTACCAAAAGTCATCATTTTGTGTTAGGCTATGACTTACAACCTTTTAAAGATTGGCGCTTAAAAGCCGAAGCTTATTATCAGTACCTATATGATGTGCCAGTCAATGCATTTTCAAGTTCGTATTCGATGCTGAATACTGGAGCGAGTTTTAAAACAGATTTGGAAGATAATCTTACCAATGCAGGTACCGGAAAAAATTATGGGGTAGAGCTGACCATTGAAAAGTTTTTCAGCAAAGGGTATTATGCCTTATTTACCTCTTCTTTGTATAATTCAAAATATACCGGCAGCGATGGTGTGGAAAGAAACACGGCTTTTAATGGCAAGTATGTTTATAATTTGCTGGCCGGAAAAGAATTTAACGTAGGCAACAGAAACAAGTTCAGTATCGATTTCAAATACACCAATGCAGGTGGACGAGCTTATACCCCCATCAATTTAACAGCCTCAAATGCCGCAGGGCGAGAAGTACTTTCAACCGATGCCTATTCAGCCTTTTATGACAATTATTTTAGAATGGATTTGAAACTGGGCTACACGATAAACAGTGCCAAAAGAAAATTATCGCAAACCGTTTCACTGGATATTCAGAATATTACCAATCACAAAAATGTGTTTTCTCAGTCCTACAATAGCGGCAGCAAATCAATCCAAACCACTTATCAGCTGGGTTTATTTCCGAATGTAGTTTATAAATTACAGTTTTAGGGTTTTGTAACGCCTCAGTAAAAAATCCCATGCGACGTGTTTTTGCATGGGATTTTTGTATTATTATTGCAACAATTGGTACTTCTTGATGACATATATTTCTGAAAAAATAAGAAAAAAATTAAAAACGCTCTCAAATATACCTTACTTTAGAGCTTAAAGAAGTCGAGTAAAAATTTTCAAGTATTTATTTTTCTGCAACATTTTAATTATCAACGACATAAAGTCTCCCCTATCGGGGGAGATTTAGAGGGGGCTACTTAAACGAAAAAATTCTTCGAAATTCAAAGGAGTCGGAGGGTATATAAATTATTTAATTAAAAACATAATTGTGGAAAGTCATGACTTTAAAAAATGAAACAATCGCAGCACCGAGTACGAAATGGAAAGAACAGCTACTTCCAAACGAAGCGAAACTTCATGCCGAGCATCTATTGGCGTTTGATGAAATCAGAAAAATAAAAGATGCCAAGTACGGAAAGGGACGACAGCTGCATCGTCAGGCTCAACTGGGTTTGCACGGGCGTTTTGAAGTTCTGGACGGTCTGCCTGAATACGCGAAACAGGGTTTGTTTGCTACTCCCGCCACTTACGATGCTTGGATTCGATTGTCGAATGGTGGCATGGATTCCGCGCCTGATCGCAAGCCCGATATTCGTGGCTTTTCGATTAAGGTACTTGGCGTAAATGGACCGAGTGCTTTAGGCTCAGGGGATACAAATTGTCAAGACTTTTTAATGATTCAGAAATCCGCTTTTGGTTTTGCTAATAGTAAAGATTTTGTCGGTTTCGTGCATAACGCTGCGCGAGGTCCCGTCTCCTTGTTTAAATATCTGTATGCCGCTTATGGCTTGATTGGTGGCTTCCGAAGACTCAAAGGCCTGGCAGATGCGTTGAAAGTACCCTTTACGGGTTTTGCGACAGAGAGATTCTACACAGCAGCGCCGCTGGCTTGCGGATCTTACGCCGTTCGCGTGCGTCTGTTGCCTGCAAGAACCCATGTGAATACAAACGCCCGTGAAAGCTGGTCAGGCGACTTTCTTTCACATTTGGCGAAAGGTTCATTGCGCTTTGAGCTGCAATTGCAGTTTTTTGTAGATGAACAAAGGACACCGATTGAAGACGCGACCAATGAATGGCCAGAAGATATGGCACCTTTTGTCACAGTTGGCGTGTTAACCATACCGACGCAGGATACAGAAAGTGCCGAGGGTGTGAAACTCGCGGCGGATATTGAAGCCGCCGCATTTGACCCTTGGGGAGCTTTGATGGCGCATCGCCCTTTGGGCGAAGTGATGCGGGCGCGCAAGGTGGTCTATTTTCAGAGCCAAACTGGTCGTAAAGCCTGATAGCTCTTATCAAATCAGATGAACATTTGTATTGCCAATTCCGAAACGGAAAAATGTTAATACCCCCCTTCCGTATAAAAGCCCATGCGACGAGTTTTGCATGGGCTTTTTGATTTTTACCCCACTCAGTATTCTGCAGTTGTTTAGTTGTTCTTGAATATGTAATAGCATTTTTTACTAAATCAGAATGGTTAAGCAAATTAAAACATCGCATCTAACATTTCTTGAATTAGTTCAAGTGTTCCACTCAAAGCCACTTTCTACTTTTGCCCTATTAATTTTTAAACAAAAAATAAGATGGCAAATAAAAAGAATGTAGGTTACTCACCCGAAGATTTTAAAAAATCGTATGGTAAATATTACGACGAAACCATTGTAGAACTTGCCCCACAAGTGCAATATGCTTTAGAAAATACCCCTTTTCCAGCAGGTGCTTTGCCTACTTTTTCCGAAGCCAGGTATTTGGAAGAAGAAGGCTACACTGATTTGGAAACAGGTTACACCAACGAACCCGACGGCTCAATTCACGCAGCAATTGTTACAGCAATGCCCGGTATAACCCCCGAAATGTGGGATTGGTGGTTTGGTTGGCACGGTAGCCAAGACAGTCGCTACAAACTATGGCATCCAAAATCGCACGTAAGTGCCGTTTGGGAAGATGGCAAAGACGATATTTCTTACATTGGCAGAAATTCCGTTATTGAAGAATATATTGTAGATGAGTTTGTTGAGGGACTTATTCAATTTAAACAACCTACCGAGTTTGGATTCTCTTTTGATGCCATTAAAGACCCTTCAAAAGCAGTTTATATCTGTGCCAGAATAGGGCACTCAAAATACCCCATTGACTATGGCTATTTAGTACATCAGGTTCGTGCAGTAGAAGGCGGTTCTGAGATGCGTTCTCGCTTTTGGATGGGTGGAAAATACATTCATATTAGAAGAGAAGGTATTTTGCCAAATTTGGCATCTTCGTATATCCAAAAAATGAATCTTTTATCAGCAGATTTTGGTCGCAAAATAGTTATCCATTGCTCTGAAGAAATGACTCATTTAGCAGCATTTTTACCGAAATTGTATGCTGAAATGAACCAAACCATCGAAAAACTGAACGTAGAAGGAAGGATAATTGAAAGAACGGATGAAGATTTTGAAACTGTGGTCATGGGTTCATTATTTAATAAAATAGACCCAGGCAAAAGACCAATTAAGGTGGTAGAAGCCAAGTCGGTACAAGATATTATTGAAACCATAAAATATGCCAAATCGCATGGTAAAAAGCTGACAGTTTGCTCAGGTGGTCATAGTTTTGGTGCGAATCATTTGCGGGACAATAGTATTTTGATTATGATGAAAAATTTTAATCAATTTGAAGTAAACACCAATGAAATGACTGCCACTACAGGGCCAGGTGTTGGCGGAAGTGTATTGATGTTGGAACTATTTAAACACAATTTATATACTGCTATACCATTTGATGGGGCCTATTGAAAAAGAGAGTCAAAAGGTCGAATTTTGTAGCGACCAAGCAACAAAAACTCGCTAATGACTCTCTACGACAAACTTACAAGTATCAA
>NZ_JAIXST010000261.1 GCF_027484545.1 Runella sp.
CTTAAAGCGAGAGCCGACTGAAATGAGTTTGGCTCGTAAGCGAAAGAAAGCCGCTCGCGACGATGCTTACCTTAAAACCCTGTTAAACCAACTTAACACTTGATGCAATCACCCTATTTGCCATTTTTTAATTCCAACAACGTAATTTTTGCATCGGGTAATACTTCTATACCGTTGCAGGTGCCGCGCGTAACTACAAGCTGAAAGCTTGGCAGTTCATTGACAAAAGCATACGAAGGTACCCGAACAGTTCCTTTACAATTAGTAGTGGTATCCCGAGCTTCGGCATAATAAACACCACCTTGATTTGGTTTGAAGAAAATAGAGCCTTTTTTGAGCAAATTGCCGCCTGTAGGTGCATCATACCAGTCTACAGTAACGCCCGAATCTACAAATCCTTTCACGGTCCGCAGGGTATCGCCTTCGCAAACAGCCTGACTTTCGGGTACCACAAACGGCGGACGCGGACACTCACAAATGCGCGGCTCGAATGCGACGACAGAATCGGTAAAGCAGCCTGATATGTCAAAGACTCTGAATGTGTAAAACTCCGTAGCGGCAGGATTCGCCAAATTTTTCAAAACAATTCCATCGGAAGGAATTGCAGCAGCATTATCGTACGTTTTGTTTCCGGCGTAGGTTTTGCCTTTGTTGTAATCGAAACGCGTGCCATTTTTTAATTCCAACAACGTAATTTTCGCATCGGGTAACACTTCCGTACCGTTGCAGGTGCCACGTGTGACGACCAAGTCAAAAGATGGGTTTTTACAACTGCAATTTGTTGGAGCAATGGTAACAATTTGATCAGTAAAGCAATGAGGTGCGCCGAAAATTCGTACCGTGTAGGTTTGACCTACTGCAGAATTGCTGATGTTTTTAGCTAAAATACTGTCCGTTGGCACTTCCAAAGCCGAGTCAAATGTCTTATTGCCCGTGTAGCTATTTCCAATGGTTACGTCGTATTTGGTTCCGTTCCTGAGGTTTTTAACCTGAATCTTGCCATCATTTTGGGGTGTATTTTGCAAACAGGAAGGCGCTTCTACGCTTAAAGTAAACGTGGGTAAATCGTTGACAAAAGCGTATGACGGTACACGAATAGTTCCTTTGCAGTTGGTTGTTGTGTCACGAGCTTCGGCATAATAAACGCCTGCCTGACAGGGTTTGAAAAAAATGTTGCCTTTCTTGAGCAGATTCCCACCCGTTGGCGCGTCATACCAATCCACAGTAATGCCCGAATCCACAAACGCTTTGACGGTGCGTAGGGTATCGCCGCTGCATACAGCCTGACTTTCGGGTACGACAAACGGCGGGCGAGGGCATTCACAAATGCGCGGCTCAAAAGCAATGGTCGAATCTGTGAAACAGCCTGTTGAATCAAACACCCGAACCGTATAAAACTCTGTTGTGGCAGGATTGGCTAAGTTGGCCAGAATAATTCCGTTGGTTGGAATCTTGGTAGCGTTGTTATAGGTTTTGCCACCGGTATAAATCCTGTTTTTGGTGTAATCGTACCGTTTGCCGTTTTTAATGGCTACCAACGTTATTTTTGCATCAGCCAAAATTTCGGTTCCGTTGCAGGTGCCGCGCGTAACAACCACATCGAAAGATGGAGTTTGGCAACCACAATCTACAGGACTAATCGTGATGGTCTTATCCGTAAAGCAATGCGGCTCTCCAAAAATTCGGACGGTATAGGTTTGACTTGAAACGGGGTTAGGAACCAGATTGAATAAAACGCTGTCGGCCGGTATTTCTTTGGCCGTATCAAATGTTTTGTCACCTGTATAACCGGGACCAGCTGAGAAATCATATTTGGTGCCGTTTTTGAGGTTTTTAAGTCGAATCAGGCCATTATTTTGGGCAACAAAATCAAGGCAGGTTGACTTTTGTGACTCCAACTCAAAAGTAGGAAGCTCATTAACAAAAGCGTAAGACGGTACTCGGACAATTCCTTTACAGTTATTAGTTGTATCCCGAGCTTCAGCGTAAAACACACCGGCTTGAGTCGGTTTGAAGAAAATAGAGCCTTTTTTGAGCAAATTGCCGCCTGTTGGCGCGTCATACCAGTCTACGGTAACGCCTGAATCCACAAATCCTTTCACTGTACGCAACGTATCACCACTACAAATAGCTTGACTTTCCGGCACAACAAACGGTGGACGCGGACACTCATAGATTCTTGGTTCAAACGTTACTACTGAATCGGTAAAGCAAACCGTAGAGTCAAATACCCGAAAACTGTAAAATGCTATGGCGGCTGGATTCGCTAAATTTTTCATAACAATCCCGTTTGCAGGAATGTCAGTCGCGCTATCGTAGGTTTTATTTCCTGCGTACGTTTTGCCTAAATTATAATCGTAGCGTTTCCCGTTTTTGACTTCCAGCAAGGTGATTTTAGCATTTGCCACTACTTCGGTACCGTTGCAAGTACCTCGTGTGACTACTGCCTGAAACGATGGATGACGATTGATAAAAGCATACGATGGCACTCTCTTCAGGCCTTTACAGCCCGATACTGTATCGCGAGCCTCGGCATAATAAATGCCTGCCTGTGTCGGTTTGAAGAAAACAGAGCCTTTTTTGAGCAGATTTCCCTGTTCGTCGTACCAATCTACCGTAATACCCGGCTCCACAAATCCGCGAATGGTTCGCAGCGTGTCGCCGTCACAAACGCTTTGGCTTTCGGGAACCACAAAAGGAGGAGTAGGACAGATACAATCACGGTGAAGCAGGGTAGCTACGCGATCAGTAAAACATCCTGTAGAATCAAAAATCCGTACCGTATAATCACGACTAATGACCGGGTTGGATAGCGTATCAGTCAGCAATCCATTGGCAGGAATGAATTTTGCCGAGACATAGGTTTTATTACCCGTATAAGTGCTGCCAACTGAAAAGTCGTATTTTTTGCCGTTGATAATGTCAGTAATTTGTAGCTTTCCATCTTTACGAGCTACTAAACCGTTGCAAGAGGTACCCACGGTGGCAGCAGTAAAGGATGGGATTGGGTTGATAATAACCTCAGAAACGGCTCGTGTTATGCTCAAACAGCCCGACGCTTCCACGCGTGCTTGCACGTATAATTTCCCCGCCGAAGAAGGCTTGAAAGTAAGCGTTCCTGATGCCAATAGATTTCCTCCCGTAGGTGAATCGTACCATTCGGCTGTTGCACCTGTGCTTACGACTGCATGAAGTGTTTGCAGGGTGTCGCCGCTGCAAATGGTCTGACTCTCAGGATTTACGGTAGGGGTAAGGCTCGGACATTGGCAATTGGGCGAATTGATTTCAAATGTAGTGTCGCAGTTGTTTTTTGTGAAAGTAAATACTGCTTTTGTTCCTATTGTGATTCCGCTTACTGTAAAAATAGTACCGGTTTGAACTACTGTTCCCTGCAATGCACTTACGTTGCCGTTGGATTTACCATAAACAGTATAAAATTTCAACGAAGAAGTGCAAATAGCCGAATCAATGCTGAAAGTAGGTTTTGGTTTCACCTGAACGTTGACAGTATCCGAATTTTTGCAGCCGTTCAGCGTGACCAAAACCGAATAATTACCCCCTGCACTTAATTGTAAACTGTTAACCGTAATCCCGATAGCTATCGGGAGTGAACTATTGCTGATGATGTTTCCATTCGGGTTTTTCCACACATAAGTTGCATTATTCACGTTAGTTGTGGATAACTCCAGCGTTTCGCCCTCGCAAACGGGGCTGTTGGAAACGGCATTGACAGTAGGCAAGGATTTGACAGCAACCCGAATCGTATCGGTAAGTGTACAGCCGTTCAGAGTGGCGGTCAGTTCATAAAGCCCTGCCATGCCAAGTGCAGCTTTGGGACGAATGGCAACCGAATCTATTGCCACAAATTGTTGCGGCCCTGACCAGACAAACGCAGTTCCTGCGGGTGCTCCTTTTGCAAAAAAGCGTAAGGTATCGCCTTCACAAACGGGTGAATTGCTGCTTAACGTAAAGAGGGGGCGCTTTTTAACAGCTACCTCAACCGTATCATAATTGACGCAATTGTTGAGGGTAACTTTAAGAATGTACTTACCCGAATTGCTTAACTGAGAATGGTTGACGGTAAACTGCTGACTGTTACCAACGATATTTCCACCTATTTTACGCCATTCGTAACTTGCTCCTATACCGGCATTTTCGGCCGTAAAGTGCAGTGTATCATCTTCGCAAACCGGTGTATTGGATAAAATTTGGGCTACCGGCAACGGATTTACTTTAAACGTCAGGGTATCGGTTTTTACACATCCATTCAATGTAACGGTTACTTGATACAAACCGCTTAAAGCCGGACGTGCGGACGCAATGAAAGGGTTTTGTTGAAAACTCACAAAATCATTGGCTCCCGACCATTCAAAAGTGGCTCTTGCGGGTGGATTGTTCGTGAATAATTTAATGGTATCCCCAAAACAAAGAGGGCTGTTGCTGCCAATTGTAAACGTAGGTAAAGGCTTTACTAAAACAGCAATGGTATCGATAGCGGAGCAACCGCTTTTGGTAACCGTTAAAACATACTTGCCAGAGTCAGTGGTTAAAGAGTGCGGTTTAGTAAACTTGGCCTGATTGCCAATCTGAATCCCTGCGGGGTTTTTCCAACCATAACATAAGTTGCTCCAATGCCCGCATCCGCCGCTGTGAGGGTAAGGGTATCGTTGGCACAAACAGGGGAATTAGCCAAGGCTTGTGCCAAAGGTAGTGGCTTAACAATCACATTAGCCGTATCTGTTTGGCTGCATCCGTCAACCGTAATTTTGACTTTATACGTGCCTGCATTAGAGGATGCGGAATACTGAATGATGCATTGGTAGAAACTACCTGATTGGTTGGGTTTTTCCATTCGTAGGTTGCATTGGCAACTGCATTTGCACTCAATGTAAAAGGACTGTTTTCGCAAACAATGACCCCCGCAGCATTAACCACAGGGAGTGGTTTTATCAAAACAGTCGTTGTGTCTTTTGAAACACAGCCGTTCAAGGTAACCGTCACGATGTAATCCCCTGACATACTCGGCTGAGCATTGGTTCGAAGCGGACTTCTTTGCAGTGAATTAAAGCCATTTGGACCCGTCCATTGATAGGTCGCACCCGCATTGGCTGTTGTCTCCAACTGCAAATCTTCTCCTTGGCAAAGTGCGCTGTTGGATGTTGCATTGACAACGGGTAAAGGCTTGATGGTGAGTTTTACGGCAATACGGGTATTGCTCACGCAGGTACGTACCGTAATGTCGGTACGACGAGTTTCGGCATAAAATATATAAGTGTCTGCTGATGTTTCCGTTGGGGTAAATTGCAGAGTGGTAGTGGCTATTTTAGTGCCGCCGCTTGGTGCATCGTACCAATCAACGGTTTCGTTGGGGCCAACGGTTACGTTCAGGGTTGGAATTGGAGCATTCTCGCAAATTTCTTTATCTCCGCTATTTTTGGGAGCATCTAAATCCGGACATAGGCAATTCGGCTTGGTCACTATGATTTTTTGCTCACAACCCGCTAAATTGGTTACTGTAACAGTTACTGTTGGAGTCCCTGCTGGATTAATTGCGATGATTTCGTAGCGGCCATTGCCAAAATTAACAGCTGTGCCCTCTGATGCTGAAACGCTTACCGCCGAGGTTTCGGTAGTTAGCCAAATCACGAAATTTGATAAATCCTGTCCGCAGACGGTCGAATCAATGACAAGACGGGGAAGCGGAATAGTAGTGAGGGTAACAGCCGTACGTGAGTTGCTCACACAATCGTGAACAAGGTTACGTGTTTGAGCATAATAAGTTCCGGCAGCCAGAGGGGTGAAATTTGTACTTCCGTTCAGGATCGGGGTTCCTCCTGAAGCCGTCTCGTACCAATCTACCGTTTCATTTGCTCCTACGCTTGTCGTCAAAGTAGGAAGCGGTTGGCCTGCACAGACTTGTTTGTTTCCGCTGCTCACAGGTGCAGTAACTTGGGGACAAGAGCAATTGGGGGCCAGTATGTTTTGAGTTACGGAACATCCTTTATCCGAAGTAACGGTGATAATCAGCGGATTGACAGTCGGTAGAATGTTTGAAATACTGTAAGAAGTAGTGGTTAATCTTGTGAGAATCCCGTCAGAGGCGGTTACTTCGCCCCCTTCCGCTGTTAAACTGACCGAGTAAGATTTTAAATTAGGGGCACAGGAAGCACCGACAATCGTAAGTTTGGGTTTGGGATAGACGATAACCAAAGCCGTGTCTTCGCTGCTGCACAAGCCGAGAGTAACTTTGAGTTTGTAAATTCCAGCATTACTTAGGGTTGCATTTTGAATCACAAAGGATGGACTTGTACCGACAATCGTTCCTGCGGCATTTCGCCGTTCATATTGAGCTCCGGTGCCTGCATTTGCGGCTGTCAGAGTAACCGTCCCACTTTCGCAAACAGGTTGTGAAGCCGAGGCTACAGCTATTGGTTTAGGGTTTACCGTCACCTGTATCCGCGAGGTGTCACGACAACCATTCAAACTCGCGATTACTTCATAAATACCCGTAGCGTCGGGCGTGCTGTTTTCAATTTTGGGATTTTGGTCCGGTGATGTAAAACCATTAGGACCCGACCATTCATATCGGGTGGCACCGGGGCTTGTTTCAGAATAAAATTGAATGGTCCCTCCTGCACACAACTGAGTTATCTTATTGATTGTTACTTTGGGGACAGGTTTTACCAATACTTCGATGGTATCGCTGTTTGAACAATTGTTTTTGGTAACAGTCAAAAAATAATTGCCATTGTTGCTCAATGAAGCATTAGGGATGGTGAATGAGGCATTGGTACTTACAATCGTTCCTGCCGCATTTCGCCATTGATAGTTTGCTCCTATTCCTGCGTCTTTAGCGGTAAAATTAAGCGGTCTGTCTTCACAAACAGGACTGTTGCTGAGTGCTTCAGCGACGGGATTTTCATAAATAACTACGTCTACATCATCGGTGCTGCTGCATCCGTTTTGCGTGACGGTCAGCAAATATTTTCCACTGTGAATAGGCTGCGCATTGGCAATAATAGGATTTTGATCATTGGTTCGAGAAAAACCGTTGGGCCCAGACCACGTAAAAATGGCTCCCGTCCCTGCATTTGCCGCATTCAACGTAAGTGTTTGGCCTGCACATTTGGGGCTGTTGGAAGATGTTTGTGCGATAGGAAGAGTTTTCACCACTACCTCGGTCGAAGCGATTTGGGAACAGCCGTTTCCATCGGTTACTTTTACTGAATAAATACCTGAATTGGTAACTGCCGTATTAGTAATACTAAAAGTCGAATTATTAGAAACAACCGCGTTGGAAGGGCTTTCCCATTCGTAACTTGTTCCGCCCGTTGCTGATAGTGTGATTTTATCCCCTACGCAAACAGGACCGGTATTGGAGGCTGTAGGTTGAGGTTTAGGATGGACAGTAATCAATTTTGAGACCGTTGTTTGACATCCCTTAGTACTCGTTACCGTTACGGAATAGTTGGTTGAAGCGGTAGGACTAACCGTAATTGCCGACGAAGTAGCCCCTGAACTCCAACTGTAAGTGCCGCCGCCCGTTGCCGTCAGCGTAACAGCTTCTCCTTCGCAGAGGACTCCGTCATTGGTAGCCAATCCTGAGTTTTCTGCGGTGGTAATGGCAACAATTGGATTCGGGTTAACCGTAAGAATTGTTGTATTATTGGTAGTAATCGGTTGAAAACAAGCTCCGGTAATCGCTCGCTGCACACTGTCTATTTTGAGTGTAGCTCCGTTTTGAGCATTGGCGAGTGATGTAGTTAAGAATGTGCCATTTCCCTGACTATCCGTAGTGACAGAAGTTGTTAAATTAGCGACCGCTCCAATGGAATACTTAACGTTGAACGTTGTATTGGGTCGAAGACCGGAAAATGAAACAGTGCTTTTTTGACCCTCGCAGACTTCGTTGGCCGACATACAGCCAAATACCATCGGCGTTTGGTCATTGCCCACCAAAATCTCTATTTTGTTTGTTTCAGCAGAAGAAGGCTGTGTGCCTGAGAGAACGATTGTCCCCGTGAGTTTAAAACCTAATCCAAAATCTGCGTTGCGAACTGTCCAATTGTTGAATCCTGCCCCGCTGAAATTGCCGAGATTATCCCCATTTAATATCACATTGTTGAAAGCTACGGCTCCCGTCGGTTCGTTTTGACTGCCCACCATGAGCTGCATGACATTCATAGCACAGCTGTTTTGTCCTGAACGATAGGTGTTTATGGCTGAAACAACGTTTGGATACGTTAGCGTAAATGTACCTGCGCTGTTGATGACCGTAGCTTTCAGCTGGTCAGTAGCGGGATCATATTCGTAGGTAACATCATTGTTGCCTGTCTTCCAGGTAACGTCAGCTTGAGAACGGCGTGGGGGGGGATCCCTAAGTCGGGAATGCCCAAGTAAAGTTCTTTTTCTGCCGGACGATTAAAAGCCCGATATCTGACCCCCAGCAATGAAGTGAATCCTACCGGTGCACCTGCCGAAACCGTAGCGGAAGGCAAAGCGGCATTGATACCGATGCTGTAATTAACAAGGGGCGATTGGCATCCATTTGCATCTGTCACTTGATAAGTAAGCGTAGCTGTCCCTGTTCCCGTGGGAGTAATGGTGGCGGTACCGTTGTTATTATTCGTTAAAGTCAATAAACCGGTTCCCGAACTTACCTACCAATTGTGCGTATAAGGAGAGGTGCCATTGCCAGAGTTTCCATTCAGGGTTATCGTATTGTCTTTACAAAGATTGGTTGGCCCGGTAATACTTGCGATAGGGGTAGGGTTAACTTGTAATGCCATAGTAGAAGTGTCCGAACAGCCGTCTAAGGAAACAATTACTGTATAAGTGCCATTGTTAGAGGTGGTTGCACTACTAATAATGGGTTTTTGCTCTGAACTTGTAAAACCATTCGGGCCTGACCAAGTATACAAAGCGCTAGGAATAGCAGGCGTAGCTGAGAGATTTACAGACTTGCCCACGCAAACCGTTGAAGGAGACGCTGTAGCCGAAATTTCGGGTTTTGTTTTAATAGAAACAACAACATTACCCGTCATAGTAGCAGTGCAAACAGGTACAGTGCTTGAAGACACACCAACAGTATAGGTGCCTACACCGCTTTGATTTCCAAAATTTAGAGCGGCTCCTGTTCCTGCAATCGTGCTGCCTACCTTCTGGCCATTACGTTTGAGTTGATAAATAAAGCCTGTTTCCGAGCCGCTCAAACCGACAGGTACACCGTTACTGCCTGTGCAATACGCTCCGCCACCCGTGAGATTAAAAGGAGTAGGTTGTGGATTGACCGTCACCGTCACGCTTTTTTGGGTAGAGCAACCCTCCTTTAAATCGGTGACTTTTACATTGTAAGTCGTTGTTGTGTTTGGCGAGACGGTTCTTGAGGGATTGGTACTCGCATTTTCCCATTCGTATTTTAAATTTCCCGTTCCGCCCGTTGCTGTCGCATTAATTGCCACTTGCTGACCTGCACAAATAGGATTGGGATTGGTTGTAATGTCAATAGTAATCGGCTTTACAGACCGTAAATCGGCGGCCCGTTTGAGCGTACACCCGCGACTGTCGCTGATGGTAACTTCTACTAATAAGTACTCGGTAGTTGTAAAAGAACGAGGATTGCCCGTTTGTCCGTCTTGCCAAGTGTAGGTATAGCCTGTACCACTGCCACCCGAGGTAACAACGGTGTATTGCATGCTTTCACCGATACAAACCGTATCGTCCAGCGATTGAAGTTCAGCCGTAATGGGAGGCAATTCGTTGACTGCAACACTGCCGGTCATCATCACAGCACAGGCTGGGAGGGTATTGGTAGTTGCTTTGACTTGGTAGGTTCCGCCGAAGTAGTTTCCTAAAGCTAAGGCACTTCCAGTTCCCATTTTCCCCTGCCCGATATTGAGGTTGTTTTTAATCAGCTCGTACAAAATCCCCGTTTGAGAACCGCTCAATGTCAGGGGAATACCATTAATGCCTGCACAAATGGTAACGTCATTGGGTGCAGTGAGGTTAAACGTTTGCGGTTTAGTAATCACATTTACACGAACCGTATCGCTGTCTATACAACCGTTGGCATCAATGACGGAAACAATGTAATCTGTTGTACCAGAAGGAGTTGTTGTTTTTAAAGCACCGCTTCCAAGGCTGTTATTCCAAGTATAGGAATAAGGCGAAGAACCACCTGACGTACTTGCATTGAGGGTAACGATTATACCCTCGCAGACGGTTTGGTCAGTACCTGCGTTGACGTTGGGAAGGGAATTTACTTTAACAAGTGTTGTGGCTGTATTTTGACAGCCGGCTGCCGTATAAACTCGTAAGGTATAGGTGCCTGCGTTTAATACCTGTGCGTTGTTGATGGTAAACTGCTGCGTATTGGCAACTATTCCGTCGTTGGGCCCTGTCCATTCGTAACTTACGCCTACTCCTGCATTTGCTGCCGAGAGAGTGATGTTCATTCCCGCACAAACGGGAGATGTATTGGAGGGAGAAGCAACTAATTGTGCCGCTTGAGAAACACTGATGTTAGCCGTAATGGTTGAACAGCCGTTTGCATCAGTAGCACGAATTCGATACGTACCAACCGTTAAATTTGAAAATAAGTTGGATGTTTGGTTGGCTCCAAAACCGGTACAGTTACTTCCGCTGCAAAGCGCATATTGTAACGTTCCGGTACCTCCACTTGCCGAAGCAGTAATTTTTCCGTCGTTTCCACCAAAACAGGTTGTGTTTGTAGGAGTTGCAGAAACGCTGATAGCGGTAGGTTGTGTAACTGTGTAATTTGTTGAAAGTTTACAACCATCTGCGTCCGTGACTGTGACAGTATAGGTATCTGCGCTTAAATTACTAACGTCTTCCGAAGTGGCAATGATTGTGCCTTTGCTGTTTTTCCACTCGTAACTTTTAATGGAAGTAATACTTTGAGCCGTAATATCTATTTTTCCATCTGCTGCGCCGTTACACGTAACGTGGGCCACATTGCCCGTAATGCTGATTTGAATCGGTTCAATAACGACGGCCTTAGCAGTTGTGGTACAGCCATTTGCATCTTTGACGGTTACGGTATAAGTTCCTGCCGGGCGTCCCACAATGCTGTTTCCGCCCGTTGTGCCGTCTGACCAAGAATACGAATAGGGAGATTTTCCACCGTTTACGTTGACTGTAATTGCTCCATCGGTACCATCAAAACAACTTACGTTTTTAACCGTAACATCCGCCGTCATTGGGTTCGGCTGATTGAGGTTTATTGTTTTGGAAGCAGTGCAGCCCTTGGCATCTTTTATGGTAACAGTATAAGTGCCTGCCGCTACTGCGAATGTATTGCCATTTTGGTACGCATTATTATCCAAACGATATTGAAAAGGGCCTGTTCCACTGGCGGTTACGGTAATACTTCCATTGGATTGCCCATAGCACAGGGCGTCTGTTTTGGTAAGAGCGGTAAACGTAGGGAGTTGGTTTACAGTCACTTTGATGTCATCAGTTGCTCTACAACCTTTGGTATCAGTGACAGTTACGTTGTAAGTGGTGGTAGAACTTGGCGAAACAGTTTGGCTTGCATTATTATTCAGGCCATTATCCCAAGAATAGGTATAACCGGGTGTTCCACCGCTTGCGGCAGCATTTAAAGTTGCTGAATTTCCAACACAAAGGATTTGGTCAGTCCCCAAACTTACACCGGGTTTGGGATGAATAATGACCGAAAAAGTTTGCGGTTGACTTGTACAGCCGTTGGCAGAACCTATTACGGTAAAAGTGCCCGTAATGGGTGAATTACCGGCATTGGCAGCCGTAAAGACGGGTACCTGTCCGCTGACGCTGTTTTGATTAAGTCCAATGGCCGTATTGTTAAGCTGCCAACTAAAAGTAGAAGCAGGAACCGATGAAAAATCAGTAAGGTCTATGCTTGTTCCGGCACAGTATTCTAACGGAACAGCAGAAGTGGTGGGTAAGGTTAATTTAGGGATGGCATATACCGTCAACGCGACAGGATTGGACGCAATTCTGCAATAGCCAATTCCGATATTACCTTGTTCTGCGGCCAAAAGTCGATATTTAGTTCCGGCAGGGGCTGACGAAACAGAAGTATTTAGTGAGGTTGCTCCTGAAATATCCGCCCAAGTTACCCCATTGTCACTGCTTTGCTGCCACTGAAATTGCGGATTGATATAACCGGCAGAAATGGAACCGCTTAAATTCACTGAGCCGCCTTCACAAATACTGGGTTAGCATTAACAGAAATGGTAGGGCCACAAGGACGAAAGGTAATATCATCCAAAGCAAGGTCATTGCCACAACCGCCCGGTGCATTGTTAATGATTTTTAAAATTACCTGCGTTTGACTGGCAGGAGTAGTAAAGACAAAGCCGTACTGCTTCCATGTTAAAGTATTGGATTCTGCAATATTTCCCGTACTGTATGAACCCAATAATGTCCCGCTGAGGGATGCAATTCTAAAGGTTAAATTTGGGTCAATTCCGGCACTGCTACAAGCGGTGGAAGTTAAAATATTGGCCATCCAGGCAGCAAACTCATACGTAGTACTGCCGCAAAGGCCGCTAACTGTTTGTCGGTAGAATTCTCCAACGGTATAAGAAGCATTGTAAATAGCCATTCGGACATTTACATCTCCTGGAGTATGGTCTTCAGTTAAGGTAAACCAAGAGTTACCAAAGCAGCCGGAGGTCGAATTGGTGACTGAGTAATTTCCATCATTGGGGCAAACACTTGAAACATTATTATAGGTGGTACTTGCACCAGAGGCCGCCGTAGGCAGACTGGTAAAGCCACTTCCCGTACCAAAAGCCACATTGACAACAGGGTCGCCAAGACTGCCGGTACAAGTTTGCGCGAACACACCCCCGACTGTCAACAATACAATTGTAATCAGTTGGAGAAAGCGCGCAATAAGTAAAATGTTGACTTTATGGTACATTCACACGGCATTGGCATAATCTGCGAAAAGGAAAGCCAAAACCGTGCCATTTAGTAGAGTAATAGAAGGATTACTCCCAAATTACCCTGTCTTTGTCTTCGTACCAAGGTTCCATCTTTGATTCGTAGTTTTTTTCAATGACGTTTCTTTTTGTTTTCATGGTAGGAGTAAGCATATTATTGTCCACCGTCCAGGTATCTTTCAATACTACAATCTTGTGAATACGCTCATACGATTTAAGGCGTGGATTTAAGTCAACAAGGGTAGAAGTAAGACTTTGGGTGATGTTTTCACGTTCCACGCCTCTTGCCATATCAGACAAAACCACCAACGCAATCGGTTGTGGTAAGCTTTGTCCAACCACGCATATTTGCTCAATCATTTTATTGTCGGCAAAACCAAATTCAATTTGGGAGGGAGCCACGTATTCTCCCTTAGAAGTTTTGTACATTTCTTTGACCCGGCCCGTAATCTTAAGATACCCTTCGTCGTCAATTTCGCCCACATCGCCTGTGTGAATCCAGCCTTCTGCATCTATGGTTTCGGCAGTTAATGCGGGTTCTTTATAATAACCAAGCATATTCCACGGGGAGCAGGTCAGAATTTCACCTGTACCTTCCGCAATTTTAACCTCAGCTCCGGGATATACTTTCCCGACACTTCCGTCTTTGATTCCATCTTTCGGCATCATACAAACTGCTCCCAAATTTTCAGTCATGCCGTAGGCTTCCTGAATGATAATCCCTAATCGCCTGAACCAGCGAATCAACGAAACGGGCATGGGAGCGGCAGCCGTTAAAATGAGTTGCGCATCGTCCAACCCAAGACCTTTACGTATTTTTTTCTTTACAATAGTGCTCAAAACAGGGATTTTTAAGAGCATATCCAGTTTTTTCTGCGACATTTTTGTTAAAATGCCTAACTGAAATTTAGTCCATATCCGTGGTACAGCAAAAAAATGGGTAGGGCTGGCAGTTGCTAAGTTTTTAGCGAAAGTATCAAGCGATTCAGCAAAGTAAACAGTCCCGCCGGTCCCTAAACTTGTAGCTTCTATGATATTTCTTTCTGCAATGTGGCATAGAGGAAGAAATGAAAAAAAGCGATGTTCAGGCAAATCATATTTTAATATTGTTTTCGTCTTTTCTATAACAGCAACTATGCTTTCGTAAGTAACCATTACCCCTTTCGGGTTTCCTGTTGTGCCGGAAGTATAAACAATCGAGAACAAATCACTCAGTTGAGGCGAAGGTGTCCCCTGCAAAGGTTCATTTTGTGCAAGAATGTCGTTCCACTGAATATGCTCTTTGTCAGGATTATAGATTGGAAATGAGATGCATTTTACTTGGGAAGGAATTCCTTTTTTCATTCCTTGCCAATCATCTAATTTTCCCACAAATAAAACCAAACAACCGCTGTGCGTAAGTACTTGATTGATTTGCTCAGCGGTAAGGGTTGCATAAAAAGGAACGGATACGTGACCTGATACCATAATGGCCAGATCGGCAATAATCCATTCCGCACAGTTTTTTGAAACCAATCCGATATTGCTTTTGGGAGGTAAGCCCAAGGAGTTGAGATAAGTAGCGATTCGCCTGACTTGGTCACCTACTTCGCCCCAGGTAAAGTCTTTAAGTTCCTCCCCAAAGGGTTGGCGTAAAAAGACTTTATCGGGTTGGACTTTTTCCCAATGATATAAATAATCAACAAACGTTTTCAGAACTGCTTGAGAAGAAGGGGTTGGCGTTTTCATAAGAGTAAGCGTCGGGTTTTTAGAAAATTCAACAAAAATATAATTTTATTGCTAAAATATTGTTTTATGTCAATACTTTAAAGGAATAAATGAATAAAGAAATGCTTCGAAAGTTATTAAAAAGGATTGTCTATCTATTTTTGGGTATAGTCGTCTTATTAGCGGCAGGTTTTATAATGGGCTATCAAAGTGATATTCTGCTCGATACATTAAAAGCTAAATACGCTCCGAGCCCTTCCAAATTTATTGAAATTGAAGGCCTGCAAGTTCATTATCGTGATGAAGGCACGGTCGAAAAAGACGCTATCCCATTGGTTTTGATTCATGGAACAGGTGCTTCTCTACATACGTGGGACAAATGGGCGGATATATTAAAAAACGATTTTCGACTTATTCGGCTGGATTTGCCGGCGTATGGTCTTACGGGCCCCAATGCCGCCAATGAGTATCCAATGGACTATTATGTTTCGTTTTTAAATCGTTTTTTGCAAAAACTGGGCGTACAAAAATGCTATATCGCAGGCAATTCCTTAGGAGGAGCTTTAGCTTGGCAGTACACTTTAAAATATCCTCAAAGTGTTAACAGGTTGATTTTGATAGATGCAGCAGGCTATCCGATGAAATCTAAAAGCGCTCCCATCGCGTTTAGAATAGCTCGAATGCCTGTGTTGAAAAATGCGCTAAAATACATTACTCCTCGGTTTATGGCCGAGAGCAGCGTTAAAAATGTATATGTTAATGATTCAAAAGTAACGACCGAATTGATAAATCGCTATTGGGAACTGACCTTACGAGAGGGAAATAGAACGGCATTTGTAGCACGCCTTAATCAGAACACAACCATGGATGACCACTGGAAAAATATGCATAACATTACTGTTCCTGTGTTGATTGAATGGGGACAATATGATGAACTCATTCCTGTTGAGATTGCACAACAGTTCCATCAGGATTTACCCAACGATACACTGATCGTGTACTCCAAGGCAGGGCATGTACCTATGGAAGAAATACCCGAGCAAACGGCACAGGATGCTCGGGTATTTCTGAAGAAGAAAGAATAAATAGTTAGGGTTTTAACAAAACTTTACCCCAACGCCCGTGAGCCTCGGCGTGGATAACCGCATTTTTGATATCTTCTAAAGAATAAATAGCTTCAATTGGCATTTGTACCTGTCCCGTTGAGAGTAATGTTAATACTTCTTCCGAAACGTGTTGACGGGTGGCGGCATTGGTTCTTTTCATCCAGTCGGTAAGCCAAAAACCCTTGAGAGTCAACTCACGAAAAACCATCAAACCGAAATTTACAGTAGGGTCTTGAAGACTCATTAAGCCATAAATAAGCATAATACCGCCACGACCCAAGCATTTTACCGCGTCAGCGGCTGTTTGTCCGCCGACACATTCCAAGACAGCCTTTACACCTTCGTATTTGGTGATATGTTGTACGCGTTTAGGGAGGTTTTCTTCTTCTGTATTAATAACTTCGGTTAAGCCAAGTGCTTGAAGCTCATCGTTCAAATCATTTCGACGTACTGTTCCGATGGTTTTAATACCGCGCATTTTACAGATTTGAATCACCATTTTACCCAATGCGGAAGCACACGCCGTAACCATCAGCCATTCACCTTCTTTGACTCCCGATTCTTCGACCATGGCAACTGCCGTAAAAGGGTTAACAAATAACTGCGCGGCAACGTCATCGGTCATCGCATCAGGCACTGGAATCAGCGTTCGGTGATTGGTGATAACATATTCACTCCATGAACCGATAGCCGTAAAACTGACTCGCGTACCTACTGCTATTTTAGCGTTGGCCCCCGCTTCTTCTATGATGCCTACGCCCTCAAATCCTGCACCTGAAGGTAACTGAGGGCGAATACCGTACAGGTTTTGTACAAACATAACATCCGAAGGGTTAATGGGGCTGGCTAATACTCGAATAAGTACTTCGTCCGGTCCGGGAGAGTGTTTGGTCACTTCTTCGACAGTCAGAATATCCGATGGTTTACCAAATTGGTGAAAAATAACTCGTTTCATGGAAGGGTTGATTATAGTTAGTTTGTCAAAATCATTTTGTTGTTTTACAGTTCAATATTCGGCAAATACTTTTGTATTTCCACGCACTGAAAGCCGTGGTTAATAAATTGGACAAATTTTAATGAGACTTATTTATACAATCTGGTGCATTTTCTGGCTACTTCTAATTTTTCTGTTGCTGTTTCCATTGGTTTATATTTGTTTACAACGTGAACAATGGAAACCCTACGCGCATTGGTTAAACCGACTTTGGGGTAAATTGTTTTTCGCTGTTGCAGGTATTAAAATAGAAATAGAACAGCGTTATTCTCTTGATCCTAAGCAGGTTTATGTTTTTTGTGCCAATCACTTTTCGTACTTGGATATTGCTGTGATGGGGGTAGTTTTAGATAACTATTTTGCCTTTGTAGGCAAACATGATGTGAAAAATATCCCCCTGTTTGGTTATATGTTCCGAAAACTACATATTCAAGTCAATCGGGAGAGCAGCCAAAGCCGGGTTGGTTCGCTCAGTAAAGCCATAAAAACATTAGCGCAGGGAAGGAGCATTGTAATTTATCCCGAAGGAGGCATCAGAACAAAAAAGCCACCTCAAATGCACGCGTTTATGGACGGAGCATTTAAGATGGCAATTCAGCAGCAGGTACCGATTGTGCCGGTAACATTGCTGAACAACTACAAAATTTTACCGGACGAAGGAAAGTTGCGTTTATACCGAAACCCTCTAAGGGCAGTTGTTCATGAGCCTTTATCAACCCTTGGGTTAACACAAGCCGACACAACTACACTCAAAGAAAAGTGCTTTCAAATCATAAACGAAACTTTGCGCGAATATCACAAGTCATAAAAAAAGCAATCAATCGGTTAATGCGTAATTACGCGACCGATTGATTGCTCCTATGATTTTGTGAATACGCCAGAATGTTTGAGACAACGCCATTGGAAGGCGTACGCTCTATTTTATTCATTAGACTTTTCATCTCAAGCGCGTCGAGATAAAATCCCAATAGCTCTTGATCTCCAATTAAGGCATCTTCAATGAGCATGTTTTCATCATCGGTGGTTTCTTCATAAACGTACCGAATCACATCATCTGGGGTAAACAGTTGTATCATATATAGGAACGCGGTTGCTGAGTTGCTTTCGCAAATTGATCAGCGCGTAACGCATTCTCCCCAGAGCCGTGTTGATACTCACTCCTGTGGCATCGGCAATTTCCTGAAAACTCATGTCTTCGTAGTGCCGCATAATGAGCACCTGACGCTGAGGTTCGGGTAACCGTTGAATCAGTTCGCGTAAGTGTTCGTGCGTTTCCTGACGAATCTGGAGCGACTCAATAGAGTCTTCCGAAAAGTCTAACGTATTAAACACATTGCTTCCGTCTTCAAACACTACTTCCGGGTAACGTTTATCACGCCGAAAATGGTCAATAGCCAAATTGTGAGCAATTCTCAATATCCACGGCAAAAACTTGCCCTCATCGTTATACTTACCTGACTTGATGGTATCAACGGCTTTTACAAAGCTATCCTGCATCAAATCTTCGGCCACGTACTGATCTTTAACAATCAAATAAATAGTGGTGTAAATCTTAGACTTGTGACGCTGAACAAGTTTTTCGAAGGCTTTTTCGCTGCCTTGGATGTACAATGAAACAAGCTCACTGTCGCTAACTTGGTACTTTTCCATTTTAGTATGTACAATTAGTTAACGTAAAGCTGTGTTTCGATAGTATACCCTCCAGTTGATTTTAATGAAGAAAATTAATTTGCGTCTGTTTCTTGTCCCAAAGATAAAACATAAAAAAAATATTGTGCAAATATTTGCCATATTTTTTTTAAAGTGTAAAGAAAACACCAAATATAATTCCGAATATTTTCTTTATTGCCGAATTATTGTCTGTATTACACTAATTCAAGAAAAATTTGGACGACCATGTTAATTTTCAGGATTTAAATAAAAAAATGAGCAAAATTTCTGAGTAAAAATAATATCAATAGGTTACTGCACCGACCATTTCATCAAATCAGTGAGCGTTACTCTGCCTTCATAAATTGCTTTTCCAACAATCACGCCAAATAGATTCATTTCGGCTAATTTTTCAATATCGCCCAAATTACTTACGCCGCCGCTGGCAATAATATGTAACTCCGGACATTGGTCCTGCAAATTCTTGTATAAATCAAAGGAAGGGCCTTGTAATAATCCATCTTTGGCAACGTCGGTACTGATTACGTATTGAGCTCCTTTGTCCACCCATTTTTGGACAAAATCATAGACCCATAATTCAGTCCCTTCTTCCCAGCCACTGACTGCTACGCGTTCGTTGCGAGCGTCTGCACCTAAGATAATTTTGTCACCACCGTAATTGGCAAGCCAATTCTCAAATAAATCAGGGTTTTTAACCGCAATGCTTCCGCCCGTTACCTGTTTAGCACCTGATTCAAATACGACGCGTAAATCATCATCGGACTGTACACCTCCGCCAAAATCAACGTGAAGCTGGGTTTGATTGGTAATTCTTTCCAACACTTTCCAATTGATTACTTTCTTGGCTTTAGCCCCGTCTAAATCTACCAAATGCAGACGGGTGAGGCCAACGTCTTCAAATTGTTTGGCTACTTCGAGCGGATTTTCGTTATAAACTGTTTTTTGCCGATAATCGCCTTGGGTGAGGCGTACACATTTGCCTTCGATGAGGTCTATTGCGGGGATGATATGGAACATGGAGTTAGTTAATAGTCCACCGTGAAAAGACAATAGTGGATTTTGTGGGTGAGTTTTGGCCGTAAAATTAAGTAGTACGAATGGGTTTAACAATTCTTCTTTACATACTGACTACCTTTACGGGAACTTTTCAAATTCAAAAAATCATTAGCCGTTAGTCTGTATTCGTTCCTATTATATTACAGACTATGAATTGCTGACCGCAGAATAAAATGTTATACCCGCAAGATATAGAACAAAAATTAGGTTTTGACCGAATTCGTGAACAATTAAGGGAATTGTGCCTTAGTTTATTGGGCCAAGCGTTTGTGCAGAAGATTCGCTTTTCGGAAAACTTTGCCGTGATTGATAAACTTACCCGCCAAACTGCCGAAATGAAGGCGATTTTGGAAGAAACTGCCGGGGAGTTTCCTGCTCAAAATTATTTGGATGTTACTTCGGCCCTCGAAAAAATACGAATTGAGGGAATGTTGCTCTCGTTGGATGAATTCTTCGATTTGAAACTGTCACTGCGCACCATTCGACAAATCTTAAAATTTTTAGATGATCAGGAAGAAGGGCGGTTTCCGTTCCTGCGTGAATTGGCGGGTAATATAAAGGTAGAAAAATCGGTAAGTGATGCCATTGACCGTATCATTGATGACCGTGGGCAAATCCGAGATAATGCTTCTCCTGAATTGGCCGATATTCGCCGTCGATTGGTATCTGAGGCGGCAGGCGTACGCAAGAAACTGGATTCTATCCTCAAACATGCCAAAAACAGCGGTTGGGTAAGCGAAGATGTTTCGTTTACGGTTCGGAACGGGCGCATGGTGATTCCGATTTCTGCCGAACATAAACGCAAACTCAAAGGATTTGTACACGACGAATCGGCTACGGGGCAGACGCTTTTTATGGAACCGGCCGATGTACTGGATGCTAATAATGAGATTCGGGAATTGGAGTACGCTGAACGTCGCGAAATCAACCGAATACTGATACAATTGGCCAATCAAATTCGTCCTTATTTAGCTGATTTGCAAAGAGCTTATCAGTTTTTGGGAATGGTGGACTTTATTCGTGCCAAGGCAAAATTGGCCTCACTTCTGGGGGCAGTCAATCCTAAATTTATTAATCAGCCTCTGATAGATTGGAGAATTGCCCGACATCCCATTCTGTATCTGTCTTTTCAAAAACAAGGTAGGAAAGTAGTTCCGCTCTGTATTGAACTTCAACAGAATCAGCGGATTTTGGTCGTTTCGGGTCCTAATGCCGGTGGGAAATCGGTTGCTTTAAAAACAATCGGATTGGTACAATATATGTATCAGTGCGGTTTGTTGGTGCCGATGCGGGAAGATTCGACGGTGGGGCTTTTTCAAAATCTATTTATTGATATAGGTGATGAACAGAGTCTTGATAATGACCTCAGTACGTACAGCAGTCACCTAACCAACATGAAGTACTTTCTGAATTTTTCTCAGAAAAAAACCCTGTTTTTGATTGACGAGTTTGGAACTGGGACAGAGCCAAGCTTGGGGGCCGCGATTGCAGAGGCAATTTTGGAAGATCTCACCAAATCGGGGGCGTATGGAGTGATTAATACGCACTATACAAACCTTAAAACCTACGCGGATAAAACTCAAGGGCTTATTAATGGCGCGATGCGTTATGACGGGGAACATTTAGAGCCGCTTTATGAACTTGAAATCGGGAAACCCGGAAGCTCGTTTGCCTTTGAGATTGCGTCAAAAATTGGGTTGCCAAAGGCTGTAGTGGAGCGGGCCAAGGGGAAATTGGGCACGCAACAGGTGAATTTTGAGAAATTGCTAAAAGAGTTGGATATTGAGAAAAAGGTTTTTTCGGAAAAGAACCTGGAGATTGGGATTAAAGAGCGCAAACTGGCTCAGCAACTGGCCGAAACGACGGCTCTGCAACAGCGATTGGATAATGACCAAAAGAAAATCCTGAACGAAGCCAAGCAGAAAGCCAAACAACTGCTGGCCGATACCAATCAACGAATTGAAAGCACGATTCGGGAAATCAAAGAAAAGAAAGCCGAACGGGAACCTACGAAGCAAATACGGCAGGAATTGGAGCAGTTTGAACAAAAAGAACTGAAAATTCAGCCTTTGCAGGAACCCGAGCGCGAAGAGTTTTTGCCTGAAGTGGGGGAAATTACCATAGGAAGTTTTGTGAGAATCAAAGGCCAACCGACAATAGGGGAGGTGTTGGCACTGAAAGGAAAAGATGCCGAAATCAGGATTGGCGATTTGAAATCGAATATAAAACTGAATAGGCTCGAAAAAGTATCTAAAAAAGCGTTCAAAGAAGCGACGGGAGAAAAGAATGTGACACCGAGATTAGGCGGAATTGACATCAATGAAAAGATGATGAATTTCAGCTTTAATTTAGATATTCGGGGGAAACGTGGGGAAGAAGCCATGATTGATTTGGACGATTTTATGAATAATGCCATCATGCTTGGTTATGATGAGCTCCGGGTTATTCACGGGAAAGGAGATGGGATTTTGCGCCAATTGGTTAGAAATCACCTTAAGTCGTTTAAGCAAGTAGGAAAAATGCAGGACGAAAACCCGGACCGTGGGGGTGCTGGTGTAACCATAGTGAAGATGAAGTAGCAATGTTAATCTTTATCGCATAGATGTCAGGACCGATTGGCGTATTTGATTCGGGGTATGGAGGGCTTACAATTCTGCGAGAATTGGTAAAGGAACTGCCTCAATACGATTACCTTTATTTGGGCGATAATGCCCGCGCCCCTTACGGAACGCGCTCGTTTGATACAGTTTATCATTACACGCTGGAGTGCGTAAAGCATTTGTTTTCTAAAGGGTGTCATTTAGTGATTTTGGCCTGTAACACAGCTTCTGCCAAGGCATTACGAAATATTCAGCAGTTGGATTTGCCTCATATTGCTCCCGAAAGGCGTGTTTTGGGCGTAATTCGACCGACGACGGAAGTAGTCGGAACATTTACGAAATCTCAACACATTGGCATTTTTGCCACGGTAGGAACGGTAGCTTCCGAATCCTATTTGGTAGAGATTGAAAAGTTTTTTCCAAACGTAAACGTCTATCAGGAGGCTTGCCCTATGTGGGTCCCACTGATAGAAAATGGAGAATTTGACAGTGACGGTGCGGATTATTTTGTCAAAAAACACATAGAACACCTATTGGAACAGTCGCCGAAAATTGATGCAATTTTGTTGGGCTGTACGCATTATCCGCTGTTAATCAAGAAAATAAGGCAATTTCTGCCTACGCATATTCGAATTATTAATCAGGCAGAAATTGTAGCTCATAGCCTATCGGATTATTTGCAACGCCACCCTGAAATAGAAGCTCAATGCAGTAAAAACGGCCAACGTACCTTCTATACTACCGATTCAACCGAAGCGTTTGACCGCCAATCGAAGGTATTTTTTGGGGAAGAAGTAAGGAGTTTACATCAGGATTTGGGGAAATGAAGAGGGACTTTCATAATTATGAAATTTAAACTATTATGTTTTGTTGGATTTTTACTGATGCGTGTTTCCGCACCTGCTCAGAATAATTATGTACGCGAGATGTACCAAAAGCTATCCTTGACCTTTGGCGAGGCAAGAAATCCGCCGGAATTGATAATAGTACAGGGAAAGAGCGATTTGATTGCGGGATATTTTACCTCGCCAAGTCCTACCATCAAATTAGATCAAGAGATTATTGACATTTGTCGCAGTTTTGGCAAGGATTCTACCAATGCCTTGGCCGTAATTTTGAGCCATGAGTTAGCGCACTTCTATCGGCGGCATGATTGGTGCGGGGAATTTGCCTTTGCAGTGCGGGGTACAGCACTCAGTCAAAACCTCAAAAATGCTTCTAATACCAACCGTTCGGCTTTTGAGTCGCAAGCGGATGTGGACGGGCTGTTTAATGCCTGTTTGAGTGGTTATCGCCCTTTTGGTGCGTACCCAAAACTCCTCGCCAAAATTTATGATGTCTATAAACGACCCGATAAAATACCCAACTATCCCACCAAAAAAGAGCGAATCGAATCAGCCAAAGCTGCCGAACAGCAAGCCACAGAAGGCTACGCGGTATTTTTAACCGCCAACACATGGTTGCAATTAAGTAATTATGAGGTAGCTACGCAACATTTCGATTGGCTATTGAAAAAATTTCCGAGTCGTGAAATTTTCAATAACGCTGGCGTAGCGCAACTTTTGCAGGCACTTTCACTCAAAGCCCGTCACGAAGTGCCGTTCATTTATCCGGTAGAATTAGACAGTCGTAGTCGTTTATTTACTCCCAATACCCGTAGTGGCTTGGAAGACAACGACCGAAAAATTGAAGTACTGCTTAAAACGGCTCAACGAAATTTTGAGGAAGCCCTCCGCAAAGACCCCGATTACACCCCTGCTTGTGTGAATTTGGCTTGTGTATTTGATTTATTAGGCAATTATGAAGCGGCCATCGGAAAAATAAACGAACTCAAAAGTCAGCGATCGTTATCGTCCAATGCCCTCACGATTCGGGCGATTGCTTACTTGCACAATGAACAAATGGAAAAAGCCAACCGCGATTTTGCCGAAGCCCAACGCCTCAGTGGTTTTGGGACAACGCACAACTTTGCCTTGGCACAAAAAGGATTGGCGTTTGTTCAGAATGCCTCAGAAGTAGTAGAATGGCTCGAAAAAAATACGCCAACGCAATCTTTTGTTTCTACAAAACCACCTTTAGGGACTTTCAAAGCTATTTCGGCAACTCCAACCATCAAACTTGCCCTTAATCCTACTACTACACTGAGCGGTATCCTTACAACCGGTGAGTTGTCTTTAGAGTCTAAATCAAATGCTAAAGTACTTAAAATCAGCAAAATACTCTCTATCGAAGCATTGACCGTTGGTAGTTCCAAAGCCAATGTCAAAGAAGTGCTGGGACTCCCCATCAAAGAAAACCCGACGTATTGGCTGTACGACGGGTTGATTGTAAATTTTGACGGGGACGCAGTGAGTGAGTTGTTGCAGTATCAACTAAAAGAATAACTATCGTAGCCCCGACAAATCCAGCGTTCCTTCTACGTAGCCTTTGTAAACAATTTGCTCTAAATTTTCGAGTACCATCGTACAAATAAACATATTGCCTTGCGGCTTTTTGATAATGAATAATTGTACCGTACCCGTGCCGCGCTTTTTATCGTAGGAATTGATATAACTCCATTTGAAATGACACTTGATATACGGAAAAGCATCTTGCGTTTCTTTTCCATTCTCCCATTCCGTGTTGTAGGTACGTCCGTAGCTTTGTTCGTCGGTTGTTCCTGCTAC
>NZ_JAIXST010000197.1 GCF_027484545.1 Runella sp.
CTTGTTTTATGATTCGACACCACAAAACTATGGTTTATTATTCACAACAGTTGGCTCTTTCATCAGCAGTCACTAACAAGTAACGGCTGGATAATTGCACTTCAAATCTGAATCTGCGTTCTGTTATTGGTACTAATGCTCAAAATGATGCTTACATAAAACTGTTGGAAGTAGATAACAAAAGCGGTATCAAGGCAAAAATTAAAGTACAAGTACAAGATAAAGGCAGCGTAAAAGAGAAAGATTTTTGGGTAAAACAAAACGCTGATTTATACACCTTATCCAATGAGAGAGAAGCATACAGAAATGGTTTTGAAGTATTAGACATAAGTTGCGAACCGGGTAATGAATTTATAGACTTTGCATCAGGTCGTTTATATTTAGGTCAAGAAAGGGGTGGTATTACAGATGATCTGATAGAAGTACAAATCAAAAAACACCATCAAAAAACACCTTGACAAAGAACTGCAACTAAAGAGTAAAGGAATAAAAGTATTGAGTTTGTTCTTTGTAGATAAGGTTGCCAATTACCGTATTTATGATGCAGAAGGCAAACCTGCCAAAGGCAAGTATGCTGAATTGTTTGAACATCATTACAACGAGTTAATCAAGTTGCCACAATACCAAGAGTTAGCTGTTTTTGCTGTTGACAAGCTACACGATGGGTATTTTTCAGCAGACAAAAAAGGAGTGCTTAAAGACACCAACGGAAGCACTCAGGCAGATGATGATACCTACGCTAAAATTATGCGTAACAAAGAGCAATTACTTTCAATGGACGAGCCATTGAAATTCATCTTTTCACACTCTGCACTTCGTGAAGGTTGGGACAACCCCAATGTGTTTCAAATTTGTGTTTTGAGAGAAGTAGGCAGCACAAAAGAAAGAAGGCAAACATTAGGTAGAGGCTTACGATTACCAGTAAACAGCGAAGGAGAAAGAGTAAAAGACGATAGCATAAATAAACTCACTGTAATAGCTCGTGAAAGCTATGCAGATTTTGCAGCGGGGCTGCAAAAAGAGTATGAAGATGATTGTGGAGTTACCTTTGGTAAAGTACCTAAAATAGCATTCTCTAAATTATCAGTTGTAGTAGATGAAGAAGAAAAACCATTAGGAAGAAAAGCCAGTGAAGATGTTTGGTCAGAGTTAGTTTCAAAAGGTTTTGTTGATACCAACGGTAAAATACAGCCTGCATTCAATCCTTCTAAAGAAGGATTTTCATTGGGCTTATCAGAGCAGTTTGCAGAACAGGAAGCGGAAATCATCACCGTTTTACAATCATACCAATTAGAACGCCACATCAAAAAAGATGAAGAACCCAAAAGGCTAAAAATCAACAAACAGATATTTCTCGACCCAGAATTTGAAAACCTTTGGAATACAATAAAGCACAGAACCACTTACCAAGTTGATTATTCAACAGCTACTTTAATTGCTAACGCAATTAAATCCATCACAGAAATGGAAAAGATTGAAGCGGTTAAAGTGTCTTATCGTGAAGATATTGTAGGCATTGAAAAGAAAGGCGTTACAACCACCAACACAAAAGCAAACGAAATTAAAATTGAATATACAGGCATTCTGCCTGATATTCTTGCTTACTTGCAAAAGGAAACAGAACTCACAAGGGCTACTTTAGTAAAAATCCTTTCAGGTTGCAATAGAATTGCAGAGTTTGCCATCAATCCACAGAAGTTTATGGATGCAGTAGCAAGTATCATCAACCGTGAATTACATAAACTAATGATTGACAGTATCAAATACGAAAAACTAACAACAGGTCAAGTAGAATGGAGTATGCAGCTTTTCAGAGAAGAAGAATTGAAAGACTACTTTGAGCAATGTTTGCAGGTGCAGAAATCAGTATACAATACCGTAATTTACGATAGTGAAGTAGAAAGACGTTTTGCCGAAGAACTGGACAAAAGAGAAGATATAAAGCTATTTGTGAAGCTACCTGCTTTCTTCAAAGTAGAAACCCCAATTGGAACATACAACCCCGATTGGGCGATAATAAAACATTATGACGAAACAATCTATTTAGTTAGAGAAACAAAAAGCACCAAGAATTTCGAAAAGCTACGTAATTCAGAAGCAGACAAAATCAAGTGTGGTAGAAAGCATTTTGAAGCCATCGGAGCAAACTTTGATGTAGTAACAAGTTCGATAGAAGTATAATAAAAACCTCAGCAGACAGCCACACACATTGCCAAGCTTGGGTTTGTGTCTAAAAGTTGTCTCTTTAGTCAAAATTGCCCAATCCTAAACAGTATGATAAAGAAAAAAGTATCGGTTATTTTTAACCCTATTTTAGTATTCATTGCTCTTTCCATCGGCTCTGCCGTTGCTCAAAACCTTTCCGATAAGCCTTTCCAACTCACTAACAACGACCGAGTGGTGTTTTTGGGAAATTCCCTGTTTGAAAATGAATTTCAATACGGTTATCTGGAATTAGCCCTCACCACGCGTTGGCCCGACCGTAACGTTACGTTTCGGAA
Source organism: Runella sp. (assembly GCF_027484545.1). Taxonomy (GTDB): domain Bacteria; phylum Bacteroidota; class Bacteroidia; order Cytophagales; family Spirosomataceae; genus Runella. Next base: position 2,502 of record NZ_JAIXST010000197.1, read on the forward strand.
TTTGGGTTGGACCGCTGACAATGTGTGGGGAGAAGCGCGGAGCACCTTCACCAATCCGCCGACGCCTTATCAGCACCTGATGCAGCAAATCACCAAATCACAGCCAACCGTTGTTTTTATTGCCTACGGTGGGGTGGAAGCGCAGGAGGGTGAAGCGGGACTTCCCCGTTTTAAGGAAGGTTTGACCAAATTGTTGGATAAAATGGATTCGCTTGGCGCGAAATCCATTTTATTATCTCCCATTCCGGTCATGTACGAAGATGCTGAGGCAAATGTTACCCAACGAAATGCTAATATCGAATTATACGCTTCGGCCATTGCCAAAATGGCGTCGGACCGTGGAAAACAATACATTGATATTTACAAACCGATTCAGGAAATCAGTAAAAAAGCGGCTATTCTGGAAAATGGCGTACACCTGAACGAAGTCGGTTATTATTACTTGGCTTCGGTGTTGGAAAAAAGCCTTGGACTGAGCACGCAACCGCAGCCGGTCACTATTACCATTTCTAAAAATGCGGCCGAAGCCTCTCCTTTGGCCAAAATTTTAGAATTAGGTACAGAGAATACAACTCTGAAATTTACCTTGGATGAAAAATACCTGCCGTTACCGCTGCCTGTGAAGGGCAATACCGGCACGGATCATTTACAACACATCAAAATTGCTGGTTTGAAAAAAGGATTTTATACACTCACGGTGGATAATCAGGAAGTAATCACTGCTTCGGCGCAAAAATGGGCTGAGGGAGTAGCCATTACCCAAGGACCCGATTTCAATCAGGTGGCCCAATTGCGAGAAATGATTCTCAAGAAAAACGAGCAGTTCTTTTTCCAATATCGACCCCTGAACCGCACCTATATTCTGGGTTTTCGCTCGTATGAGCAGGGCCGACACGCCAAGGGACTGGAGGAACAAAGTCTCATTATCAAATGGTTGGAAGGACAGATCGTCTTGCACAGCCTGCCAAAACAAAGAGTGTATCAACTTTCTCCCGTAAAGTAGTTACACTAAAACCTATAAGGTTTCTAAGATCATATAATTGATTAAACCTTATAGGTTTATTGCAAACCACTTTCTGTTAAGTATATGAACGTTTTAAAAGATAAAATGCAAAAATTTAGCGCGCCCGCCACTTCCTTGAAATTTCTCAGACGCTTCAGCCTTCTTTCGTTGATTTTGCTGATTACGTCTTCCATGCACCGAGATGACCGAAAAGATACTCCCGATCCGGATGTGCAAAAAGAGCTCAAATCATTTAAAGTAGCGGAGGGTTTTGAGGTGACGTTGTTTGCTGCTGAGCCACTCGTGGCCAAGCCCATTCAGATGAATTGGGATGCCGATGGTCGCTTGTGGGTAGTGAGCAGTACAGCCTATCCGCACCTGAAAACGGGCGAAGAAGCCAATGATAAGATTTTTGTGCTGGAAGATACCGACGGCGACGGAAAAGCCGATAAGTCCACCATTTTTGCCGAAGGCTTGATTACCCCCACGGGGATTTTGCCCGGCGATGGCGGTGTTTACGTAGCCAATTCTACGGAAATTTTACATTTTGTCGATACTGACGGCGATGGGAAGGCTGACAAAAGGCGCCGAATTTTAAACGGTTTCGGAACTGCCGACACACACCACCTCATTCATACGTTTCGTTGGGGACCCGAAGGACATCTGTATTTTAACCAATCCATTTACATCTACAGTCACGTTGAAACGCCTTTTGGAGTCAAGCGCCTCGAAGGGGGCGGGGTATGGCAACTCAATACCAAAAATCTCGACATGAATGTCTATGCCCGAGGGTTGGTCAATCCCTGGGGATTGCAATTTGACCGTTGGGGACAATCGTTCCTGACTGATGGTGCGGGTGGTGAAGGCATTAATTTTGCATTTCCGGGAGCTACGTTTGTGACGGCTCCGGGAGCGGCTCGAATCATTCGCGGACTGAATCCCGGACAACCCAAACACAGCGGATTGGATATTGTATCGGGTCGTCACTTGCCCGAATCGTGGCAGGGAAGTTTGATTACCAATGATTTCCGGGCTAACCGCATCAACCGTTTCAAACTCGAAGAACAGGGCAGCGGCTATGCCTCCAAGCAGGTAGAAGACCTTTTGTGGACCGACCACGTGGCCTTCCGCCCCGTAGATATTTCGGTGGGTCCGGACGGTGCCATTTATGTAGCCGATTGGTATAATCCCATTATTCAACACGGAGAAGTGGATTTCCACGATCCGCGCCGTGACCAGCAACATGGACGTATCTGGCGGATTGTGGCCAAAAATCGACCGTTGGTGAAGAAACCGCAATTGACAAAAGCCAGCGTCAATGAATTGTTGGAAACGCTGAAACTCCCCGAAGATTGGACCCGCGCACAGGCCAAACAGGTTTTGAAAGCCCACGGAGCCAAGGAAGTAATTCCCGCCCTGCAAAAATGGGTGCTGGATTTGGATAAAAACAACGCCGACTACGAGCATAGTTTGTTGGAAGCCCTTTGGGTGTATCAAACCCTTGAGGTAGTCAATGAGCCGCTTTTGTTGACGCTGTTGAATGCCAAAAGCCACCGTGCACGGGCAGCAGCGCTTCGGGCACTCGGATTTTGGCACTCAAAAATTGCGAGTGCTAATGCTCTGTTAACCAAAGCCGTCACTGATCCTCATCCGCAGGTTCGACTGGAAGCGGTCATTGGACTTCGGAGCGTAAAAACGGCCGAGGCAGCCCGTACGGCCTTATCGGCTTTGGATAATTCCATGGACGAGTTTTTGGATTTTGCGCTTTGGCAAACCGTTCGTGAGATGGAGCCGCTCTGGGCGGCTCGTTTGAAAACAACGCCTGATTTCTTTGGTAATTCTAAAAAGACGGTTTTTGCTCTAAAATCGGCAAGCAGTCCGGAAGCCGTTTCGCAACTGGCACAAATGTACCAGAAAGACCAAGTGCCCGATGAATATCAGAAAGATGTGTTGGCCTCGCTTGCCAAGTTCGGGAAAGCTGTAGATTTAATACTTTTGTTTGAAAAAGCGATTCAGGGAAAAGCCAACAAAAGTAAAAATGTAGCTGCTGAGTTGGCGGCCTTAGAAGAAGCGGCTCGACGGGGTGTAAAACCTGAGGGAGATTTGAACCGCATTACTGGTTTTATTGAAAATGAGGAGGAGGCTGTTGCAACAGGTTCCATACGCCTGATTGGTTTGTGGAAACTCAGTGAACTCAACGGAACCATAGTGAATTTGACGGAAAAAGGAGATAAAAATACCCGAAAAGCTGCATTAGGGGCGTTGGCCGCCATGAATAATGACCAAGCTCGTAAATCACTGATGGACATGACCGGTGGCAAAAACCCCACGGATTTGAAAGTGGCGGCCGCTGCTCAGCTTGTATCTGTAGATGCTGCTGAAGCCGCCCGAATTGGAACGGGATTGTTGCGTACTTTGCCGCCACAAACCGATGTGACGGAGCTGTTTCAGGCGTTTTTTACCAATAAAGGAGGGACAAATGCCCTTGCTGACGCGCTGACAAAACAAAAAATACCGGAATCCGTTGCCGTTGTCGGTCGTCAAATTCTGCAACGCTCGGTGCCTTATAACCGACGGAACAGCGACGAAGTAAAAGTACTGATCAAGGCATTGGAAGCTTCCGGCGGCGTATTACCCGTTGAAAAAATGCCTCAGGAATTGAACGACAAAGACATCAGCAGTTTGGCAAAAACAGTAGCCGAAACCGCCGATGCTGCCAAAGGGGAATTGATCTTCCGAAGAAGCGGTCTGGCTTGTCTTACCTGTCACGCCATTGGCGGAGCGGGAGGGCGTATTGGCCCTGACCTGAGCAGTTTGGGGACAAGTTCACCCGCCGAAACCATTATCAAATCCATTTTGTACCCAAATGTTTCCATTAAAGAAGGATACGAACTGCAACGCATTGTTAAAAAAGACAAAAGTGAAATGCTGGGCTACATTGTCAGCAATGGAACCGCCGAAATGGTAATGCGCGACGTGACGGGGCTGGAAGTATCCGTTCCCAAAAGCCAAATTAACGTCGTTGAAAAAGTGCCGGGCTCGCTGATGCCTCCCGGTTTAACAGCCTCCCTGGACAAACAGGAGTTTGTCAATCTGGTCGGTTTTCTTTCCAAAATGGGTGAATCAGGCGATTTTCGCGTTCCTACCACTCGATTTGTACGGCGGTGGAATGCCATTTCTGCCAACAAAGACCTGACCAAACGAATGAGTACGGAAGGTTTGGGCTACGCAGTAAGAGATAATGCTAAAGTTACTTACGAACCTGCTTACAGTAAAGTGGCCGGTGACCTGCCGCTGAACGAATTGCCTGTGGTGGAAACAGGAGCGAACAAAAAGTACACGTTCGTGAAATTTGAAATTGAAGTGGTCAGCAAAGGAAACGTTAATTTAGCCTTGAACTCCGCAGCTGGTATTACTGCCTGGGTCGGAGGAAAGCTGCTAAAATTGACCGAGCGCGGAATCGCGGCAGACCTTCCTCAGGGAGTTCATTCGATTACGCTCGCATTGGATCGCGGGGCATTCAACCAAGAAGCGTTGAAAGTGCAACTTATCGAAGCCGAAAGCGGTACGGGCGCAGCGCAGACGAGGTTGGTCATGGGACGATAAAAAGAAATGAGTGAATGAGTGATTCTTTGCTTATTATCATCTGTTTACATATTATAAATTTAAAACAAAAACCCCCGACAAGTGTCGGGGGTTTTTTAGTGAACCAAACAGCCATAAATTTTTCTAAACCGTAAAACCAAAACTTATACTATCGGCGGGAGCATCTGGATAAATGCCTTCGATTTGTACTTTCGAGCCCTTTTTACCTTCTATCGCCTTTTTAAAATCCTGAACGGAGTGAATAGGTTTCTCATTCAGTTTGGTAATGACAAAGCCTTCCTGAACTCCTACCCGGGCTAATTTGCCGGCATCCAACATCCCGATTTTTGCTCCTCCGTCAATTCCGTTTTCTTTTAACACTTTCAATTCTCGGGGGCTAAGATCGTTGAGTTGCAAGCCCAATTCATTGAGCATCATGTCGGCACCGTCTGTTTTTAAGATCTGGCTGCCGCCTTCCCGATTGCGAAGTTTAACGCCTACTTCTTTGGTACTGCCGTTGCGACTGACCAAGATGGTTACCGTTTCGCCGGGTTTTTTACGACCAATTTGCTCCTGCAACTGAGGTACGGTACTGATGTCATTGCCATCCATTTTCAAAATCACATCCCCTGCTTTGATGCCGGCTTCTTTGGCAGAGCTATTGGGGGAGAATGATTTTACATACACGCCGGAGGTTTCTTTCAAACCGTATTCGTCAGCATTTTTGCTGTTGAGTTCTTCGAGCATAATGCCCAAATAAGCCCGTTGTACGTTTCCGTATTCAATCAAATCGCCCGCTACTTTCTTTACCAGGTTGGAAGGTACGGCAAACGCATACCCCGCAAAACTGCCCGTTGGACTGGCGATAGCGGTGTTTATACCAATCAGTTCACCTTTCAGATTTACCAATGCGCCACCGCTATTGCCTGGATTCACCACGGCATCCGTCTGGATGAAGGATTCCAGAGGAGAATCTCCCTTGGGCTGTTGCGCGCTTCCGAAACTTTCTCTTTCTGCTTGTTTTTGGGCAATAATACCCAATCCGCGTCCTTTGGCACTGACAATCCCCGTAGTAACGGTAGATTCAAGGTTAAACGGATTGCCTACGGCGACTACCCATTCGCCTACTTTGGCCGCGTCGGAGTTGCCGAAACTAAGCGCCTGTAAGTTTTTGGCAGGAATCTGAATGACCGCAATGTCGGTCGACGGGTCGGTGCCGATTACTTTCGCTTTGTAGCTTCGTTTATTACTCAACACTACTTCCAATTCGTCAGCTCCTTCCACTACGTGGTTGTTGGTCACGATATAACCATCGGCGCTGATAATAACTCCCGAACCCGAAGCTTCCTGTTTTTGAGGTCCTTCCTGAGGCTGCATCCCTCTCTCTCCAAAAAAATCTCGGAACATATCGGGAATCTGCATTTGTTGACGACTTTCCCCGGCTCGTTGTCTCATGGTAGACTTAATGTGTACTACCGCTGGCATGGATACGTCGGCTGCGTAGGTAAAATCGCCTGGCATCCCTGATGCATTACCTGCTGAAGTAAGTTTGGCATACGAAGCAGGTTTAGCATCTTTGAAAATGACCGATTCCTGAGATTGAGATTTGTTCAATAATTCTACTGAGCCGGCAGCGATGGTACCGGAAATAACTCCGATAAGTGCCAATTGTTTCCAATTCTGTGACATGGTGTTTAGTTGTTTTTGGTCTGTTAATTTGTTTTCTAAAACGGTTGTTAGTGTGTCTGGACAAGGTGTTAACCTGTTCCAACTAAGGTGCTTTTCCTTTTCGTAATTGGTTTAACGTTCAATTATGATACAATAGTATCGCCCAATTTTGTAGAGATTCCGGAGAAAAAGCCCGTTTTTGAAATGAAATGTTAATAGATGTTAAAAACGATTTTTAGCGTATGCCAACCGTCATTAAACGTGTAGGTATAGCCGAATAGATTGGTTTCACAGATTTGTTTGACCAATGCCAAGCCCAGTCCGGCAGAATCGTTTCGGATGCTGTCTTTGCTGAAGCGTTCCCATAATTGCTCAATGGGTAGGGTAGGAGGAGCGCCTGTATTTCGTACGGTGAAAGCCTGAGAGGTCAATTCAACCTCAATTTTTCCTGTTTTGGAATTGTGTTTGATGGCGTTATTAAGAAGATTATTCAACAAAACGTCAGCTAAAAAAGGATTGATGGGGATGTGTACGTGAGGAGTGATGTGGGTAGTTAGTTTAATTCCTTTGTGTTGGATAAGCGCTTCCCAGAGGTTTAATTTATCCTCCACCAATTCGCTGAAATCAATACTTTCGTGGGCTTCATACTGTCGATTTTCAATTTTGGTCAATAACAAAAGCGCTTGATTCATTTTTGAAATTCGTCGCACCACGTCCAACAAACTGTCAATCTGCTCCACCTGTGTTTGAGTAAGGTTAGCGGCCTGAAGCAATTGTTCAAGATTGGCGCCTATGACCGCCAAGGGAGTTTGTAATTCGTGCGAAGCGTTTTCGGTAAACGTTTTTAAACTAATGTAATCTTGTCTTACTTTTTGGGTAAGCTGTTCGAGCGTTGTTTGCAGGGTTTTGAATTCAACAATTTCGGTTGGCGCAAAATGCAGCGCTTCGTCTTCGCTTATTTTAAAAGTTTTGAGTTTGGCAAGTGTTTGGTAAAAAGGTTGCCACAAGTTTCGGGAAAGGCTGTAATTGACCCAAAACAGGATGCCAACTAACAACAAAATCAAGACGCTAAAGGCCAGCAAGAGTGCTTTGGTAAGATCGTGTACTTTATACAGTGCTTTCCGGATATTTACTTGATAATAACCCAATTGGGTGTCGATACCGAATGACAGTTGACGATACATTAAGGATTCGTTTTCGGCTCGGTTCGTTAACGTAGTGTCAAACAGTTGGATGGGAACGACTGTTTGCATCGGAATGGCCCACAAACTATCCGAAATGGAAAACCAACGTTCGGGCAACACGCCCGTCTGCTCTACAAAGTTTATTACCTGCTGATGTTCATGGGCAAGTTGCTCGGTAGCCTCTTCATCCATTATTTTTTGTAAAAACACGTACCCTCCAATCCCACTCACGATCAGAGCAATCAGACAGGCAGCGAAAAATAGCCAGGTAGCTTTACTGAGGAGTGTCATTTTGTGAATTTATAACCTACGCCATAAACCGTCTGAATATAATCCGGACACCCATTTTCAGTGAGTTTTTTTCGGACGTTTTTCACTTGCGAATACAAAAAATCGAAACTGTCGGTTTGGTCAATCTGGTCGCCGTACAGGTGTTCAGAAATAGCGGTTTTGGTCAACACTCGATTGGGATTGGCAATCAGGTACATCAATAAATCATACTCTTTGCGGGTCATTACGATTGAATGTTCTCCCACCCAAACTTCTTTTGAGTCGGGCAAAATTTTCAGCTCCCCGAAATGAATCTCCCGATTGCCGCCAAATTGTCGTCTTCGCAGTACGGATTTCAAGCGGGCGTTGAGTTCAGAAAGGTGAAACGGTTTTGCTAGATAATCGTCCGCGCCCAAATCCAACCCTTTGACTTTATCATCCAAGGCGTTTTTGGCCGAAATAATGATGATTCCTGTTTCAGACCCTTGGGTTTTGAGTTGTTCCACCAGTTGCAAACCTGAGCCTTTCGGCAGCATAATATCTACCAATACGCAGTCATAATTGTACAGACTGATTTTTTCCTGAGCGCTTGGAAAATCGCTCACCCATTCGCAGACATGACTCTCCGACTTCAAAAAGGTAAGAATAGCCGCCGCGAGAGATACTTCATCTTCAATCAGTAAGATTTTCATACAGTAAATCGACACGTCAATTCTGGAATAAATCCGGAAAGGAGGATACTGTTTTTTATATGTTTTTCAGCCGGCCAAAGCCAGTTCTTTTGAGGCACTCGTCCACAAAGCCACATGCTTGCTGTAAGGGTCTGAAATAATTTCAAAAGGAAGATGTACCAAACAGACCAATGCCGGCAACGTGCATACTTCCTAAAATGAGGGGAACCTTTTTTGCTTTTTTTTAAAACAGGGTGGCAAACCCGGCCGCAATGAGCCCCAATCCGAATTTGTCAATCGTCATTTACTGCTATTTGCCTTTTTGATGTTATCAGGCGATACCCACGCATCCCATTCACTGCCGTAATCATCGTAGTGAACAAAGTGCAAACTCGAAAATTTCTTTACCACTTTGGCCGGGTACCACTTTTTGTCGTCTTCGTAATACACGTTGACCGAGGCACCGATTGGAAAATTTTTGGGACTTGAATACGACTTTAATCGTGAAGCTGCCACCCAATCGGTTTCGTTGTTGGTATAGCTATAAAAGCGAACATTGTAGTTGTTATCCTTACCGGAATCTATGATAAATCCTAAGTAATCCTGTCCGTCGTAATTGACCGATACCCGTTCGCCGATGCGTTTGTTTTTCTTAGGAGAAACGCGAGTCGTAATGGCCCATGCGTTCATGCTTTTGGGAATATAATAAGCTGCTTTTTGCCCTTCGACAATGGCCATTTCTTCGTCAATGTAGTTGGACAATTCACCCAGCGTAATTTGTTGGTTATTGTCGGTATCTACAAAATTTTCACCTTGCAGCGCATACAGCAGAGCGTTGGAAAAAGTCCAGTTTCCCGTAGAAACGTCCGTTGGAACCACTGAATTGAGAGCCATGAAATTTTTAGTTGGATATTTCCGAACTTCATCGGCCAATCCTCCCGAATTACAACAATCGGCCGTAAAAAAGGCCGTATTTCCTGCAAAGTGCTGATTGACCGTTTTTACAATTTCTTCTACGGACCAATCTGCCCCTTTGTAGTTGGCAAAACACACCTTGTCTTTTCCATTTTTATAGCCATGTCCGCAGTAATAAAAAAACAGCATATCCCCTTTTTGCGCCTGTTGTAAAAACGGAATAAAGGCATCTTTCACCGCCGCCGTACTTGCCTGCTTGTCTTTCAGGTACATGATCTGATGGTCAGGCAGGCCACTTTTTTGGAAAAACTGATGGATTTTGGCATCGACGCGTGCTTTTTTTTCAAACGAAGCAAATTCATTGGCGTCGGCCCATTCAAGCACTCCAACCATAAATACCCATGTGCGATTCAACCCTGTTTTGGGCTGGGCAAGGGCTGAAAAACTAAACAAACAAAATAAGAGGAATTGGAAAAAATACTTCATGAAGAAGGGTTTATTAGAGATTGATTACTGACCAAAAATTGCCCTTTGTATCATAACGATATAACTTTTTGCACAAAAATAATACAAAAAGTTATACTAAGTGCATAAACACTTAGAAAGCAGCCAAATAAGTTTGGTTTTTACTCTTTAACAACAACTTTAGAAACAATCTGTTGTTAAAGAGTAAAAATTACTGAACCTCATACGCACCGCAATCCACATTGGCTCCCTTGGGACGGGCAACATTCTTAATATCTTTTGGAGCAAATAACGTCTGCGTACCAGCATCTATCGCAAGGCTGCCGGGTTTTACTGAAAAATTGGCTGAAGTTGGGTCAGTAGTCCGATTGACAAATTGCGGGTCCAATACTTTGTCATTGGGCCCTTTGACCGCCACTTTACCCACAAAATAGATGTTGTAATCGTAGGTTACATTCGTATTCTTGTTGTTGGAATTACGATTACCGTCGGGTTTGGAGTAAATTATGTTGTTTAGGATTTTCACATCATTGCAGGTATTGGCAAATAAATCGGCATAAGTCACCATGATTTGGGCATTATGATAGACTGTGTTGTTGATGATGTCAATATGTGCCGCATCAAACGCGTGAATCCCCGAACCCCCATTGTTAAAACTTACGTTGTTTTCTACCAAGGTACGGCCTTTGTTGGGTTTATCCGTCACAGTTGAGTTATAAGGTCGCAGGTTTACGTCGATGATAATGCCGTTGCCGTCGCTTAATTTTTGTTGGCTAATCCACGGAATGGTAGTTTTATTGTTGTAGCAGACGTTGTTTCGAACGATGTTTTTATAGCCTGTGTTGGCGTCACTGTCAAAGGGTGTCAAAATACTGATGCCGCTGCCACAGTACATCATGTACCACGCGTTATTGTAAATCGTATTTCCTTCAAATGTGTTGTAATCCGCTTGAATCGAACTCAATCCGCCCGGAAAGTCGTGAATTTTACAATTTCGGATGACGATATGGTGCGGAAATTTAGATTCAGCCGCAGGTCCGCTGATTCCGTTCATATTGTAGGTGGTGTACAGGTTGTTATTGTTTCCTCTGGCCACTTTGTCATTGTAAGAAGCTAAGGCATCCGCGTAGGTCAAATTTTGATTATTGCCTTGAAATTCAATCCCTTCCACTACGATGTAGGAGCCATTGATGGAAACCGCGTTCCAAAAACTTCCCGAGAACGAAAATTTAGGCGTATGGTCTTTGTAGGCTTTATACGTGATGTACTTACCTGCCGTGCCTGATTTGTCCAGTTTGATGGTGGTAGCCAGCACATAACTGCCGTACCTGCCAATTTGTACGTGCCTGTTTTACTGACTATGATGGTTCCCCCTTGGTCAACGGCTTTTTGAAGGGCTATTGTGTTCTCGATGCCATTGGCATCGGGGCTAAATCCAAAGGTGGAGGCATTGGTAAATCCTGTTGTTTGGGCAAACCCATTCAGGACACCTAAAATCTGCAACAACCCTACAATAACGCTTGTTCTATTTCGCATTTTTACAAAAGTTAGACCTCACCCCAAGCTACTTCCTTGGGCAAACGATTAGTCAATGCCGCTTTGGCTGCCACTTTCCCCGCTGCTTCGCCCATGGGTACGGCATTCCCCGTCACTCGGTAGCTGGCATGGGCGTAAAAATCGCCACTTATACACCGCCCGGCCATCATCAGATTATTGACATCTTTGGCAATCAATGAGCGCAACGGAATCTGATAGGGTTTCATTTTTACCCCGCCGCTGCCGTAGCCGCCACCTTCACCTTTTACCAGCGCATGAATGTCTACCACGAACTTCACCGTACAAACTCCGTCCTCAAACGTAGCTCCCCGTATCAAATCTTCTTTGGTCAACGTATAGAGTCCGTGAATGCGACGACCCTCACGAATACCGATTTGGGCAGCAGTGGTCACAATGCGGACGTTTGACCACATTCCACCCAGTTTTCTTAAACCGTCAATGATCTTATTGACTTCATTTCGGGCTTCCACCGTCGCCTGTGAAATAGCCCCTGCATTGGCAGCCGACACGCCGTACTGGTGATTGACCATCAGAGCCACCATGTCGGGGCGAATGGAGAAAAATGACGGCATTGTGTAACTGGCATCAATACCCGCTTTCAAAATTTCAGCGTGCAGTTTTTTCTTGCCCGGTTCAGAAGGTGACCCTTCTTTGCCGTAGCCCTTGATGTAGCCGGCTTTGACCAGATCATCTTCATTCAACCCGCTCAAAATCACCATCAATGACATGGGTTGAACTCTGCCCGTTTGGGGTTCGCCCATCTCAAAGCCGCAACCTGCCCGGGCAGCCAACTCACCGTTGCCCGTAGTATCAATAAACACCTTCGCTTTCCAGGCTTCTCTACCCGAAAAACTCTCGGTAGCGATGTAGTCAATGTTACTGTTTTTATCTTTATAGGCGGCCGTGACTCGGGTGTGTAAACGAACCTCTACGCCCGCTTCTCTGCATAGCTGTTCGAGTGTCCATTTCATGCGTTCGGCGTCGTATTTTTTGGCGGTATATTGGGCGTCGGTAGCGTCAAGGCGGTCAATGATTTCTTTCATAATGCCCGGTTTACCTTCGTGGTCAATGATGTTGCTCAACAAACTTGCCGTCCACACCCCACCCAAACAGCCATGTACTTCAATCAATGTGGTTTTTGCTCCGTTTCGGGCCGCACTCAATGCTGCTCCAATCCCCGCAGGGCCACCACCGCAGACAATGACATCGGTTTCTCGGACAATGGGCAATTCACGCTTGGGTTCCTGTACTGTTTCGTCTTTTTTTAAGTTGCCCGTTTCCAACGTTGACAGGGGGGCCAAGGCCGATAAAGCCCCCGTTTTTAGGAAATCTCTTCTTTTTAGCATGATTTTTCGTTATTTTAGTTGAAACAGTGCCGTCAAAAACGCCCCACGATTCCAACGTTTACTTTTGTGTAATGCCATTGCTTTGGCTTGTTGTGAAGCAGGTAATTGCTGAATCCAAGTATTTGCCAATGACTCTTCAAGCGGTTTTTCGGGGTGTATATTGTGGTACTCCATGGCATCCATGTATTGCAGTTTATGGATGGTGCGGGGCTTGATTTGAACTTGTTCCAACGGATACAAATCATGAAAAAAGCCTATGTTGCCGAAATACTGTACTGCTTCAAAATAGGGTGAATCAGCATCCACATCGCTCACGTAAATGATTTTGGCTTTGTTTTTCAACAAAAGTGATTGTAATTCCGGTACTTTCACTTTGGTAACACTCACCCCATTTTTGATACTCAAATGCGCTGCCAGCCCTGCTGCTTGCCCCAGTGCCGACCAAGTAGGTTCTAACCGAATACCGCAAAATCCGACATGACTTGATGAAATAGCCACAGATACGAGTAAATTGTCGAATTTCCCGGGCAACATTACCCCGTAGGGAATTTGAAAAGGTTGCGGAATAAAGTTAAAGTCACCTTCGGTCATGTCGGCATATACTGGTCCCGGTGCAGAAACCCCGTGGCAGTTGAGGGCGTAATCACAAATTGCTACCGCATTTGGGTTTAATACCGACCGGATAGAATGGGGGGCTTGATAAGTATCATGTTCTGTAAAAACTACGTCACCCATGATCCGGCGAGCTTCCCGAATGTAAAGCCGATACGGAAAATTGTCATTGTCCGTAAATTCGTCTTTAGCCAATCCCCACACCTTAGCATCCTCACGAATTTCAGAAGGAATACTTTCGTCATTTTGCAGAAAGTAAATCATGCCCAAAATATGATCACGATGTTCCCGAATAATCTTTACCCGTACTTCGGGACTGACATCGGGGTAATCATAATTTTTACCCAATGACGACATGCGCACGGGAGCATTTTTGATGTCGTTGATGTCGGCTTTACGGTTGGCGATGGGTTGCACCCGTAAAATTCCTTCGGCACTTTGCGTAAAAATTTGCTTTACCTTACCCCTTTTGAAGACAGCGGCAATCGGCAGGTATTTTTCTCGGTGATAGTTTGGGGGCATTTCCACCTTGCGGCTATTTTCTATGGAATCAGTCATGATGATGCGGAAATTGTAGGCCTGCACTTTTTTATCGCCTTCACCCGTACCGCCGGTCAGAATTTGCCCGCCTTTGGAGAAAATATGTCCCGCATACCGCTCACAAAATTCGTTTCTGGCTTCTCGTCCAATTCGATACTCCGCTCCTGCCGCCACCGCCAAATCGCCTTCGTAAGTAGCGTCAATAAATACTTTTCCCGAAATCGTAACCGCTTTATTATCAAGTAAATTAACAAAGGAAGCCGATTGGATTTTTGATTCTCCCTGTTTGTTTTTATTTACCGAAGCATTTGAAATTCTGTGTTGGGTATATACTTTTATGAAGGGCAATTCGGCCAACATTTGACCGAAAATCAGCTCGGTTACGTGCGGCTCGGCATTCACGCCGAAGTAGCAGTCTTTTGCCTGCTTTGAGTTCTTGCCATACTTGTTTTCATAATAGGCCAATGCCCTGAATCGGTATTCGTTGAAGGTGCCGCTTAAAGCCTCCTGTGAAATAAAATCGGTAAATGACAGCCCGCCCGTCATCAGTCCGCCAATTTGTTTGTACTCTTCCACCAATGCCACGCTGTGCCCCTGACGGGCAGCATTGATGGCGGCAAAAATGCCGGAAGGGGTGGCACCATAGATGACAACATCGGTTTGGGGTTGAGCAAAGACCTCAGTAACTATAAACAAAAAAACAAGCAATAATTTTTTCATACTTCGGTGCTTATGGTTGGTAGGCATGGGCAATAATTATGTTCATTACTGTCCATGCCTATTCTTTACAATTTAGCCCAGAACAACCGGGCATTGTCCTGATAGACGGTGTTTATATCAGATGCTTGCGGTGCATTTGAATTGCGTGAAATCTCATTAACCGGATATGGGAAACGCTTGGCTGTACCGTCAGGGTCCATGAGTGTAATCAACCCTGTTCGACGAACATCATTGTATGCTTCTTGGGTTTGAAAGACCGTTAGGTAAATGTATTTCTGCGTAATAATGTCCTTCAAAGTCAACTTATCAGCTCCCATTAATACTTTTGGCCGAGCCACATAAGCATTAATTTGAGTAGCAGTAAGGGCAACAGCCGAGTTGAAAATGGAGGCCTGTGTCAAAGCCGCTCGTACTGCTGCCTCGTAAGCAGTATACGCCTTGGTACGGTCGCCCAATCGCAACTGTGCTTCAGCCTCAATAAATTTCAGCTCCGTATAGGTTAGCATGGGCAGAGGAGAAGTCCTTCTTTGGTAGAATAAAGGCTTGGAATAAGTTGTGCCATTGAGCGTGACATCGGTAGTAGCTCGGCTGGTGGGTGTTGTAACGACTTTACCGCCAATTCGAGTAAACCAAATAGTTGCGCGTGGGTCTGCCAGAATATCTTCGTTGGGTTCTAAATAGGATTTGAGAGCCGTAATTATACCTTCGGCAATTGCTATGGTGCCTTGTGTGATTCCTACCTGAGCGATTTGATTGCCATTTTGTGGTGTATCCTGAAAATCAGTAAATGTAAAATTCTCATTTGACCCAAAGGAGTTGGTAAGGGCGGCCAATGCCCGCTGTGCCGTTTCCTGGCCGTTTGTATTACTCAGGCGATTGTACAAACGTGCTTTTAAGGCGTAAGCCGTTTTTTTCCAAAGAGTCATGTTCCCTTTAAAAATCATATCATCGTTTGCTGGGCGAGAAGCTGCTGTAGTGGCTTGGTCGCATTTTTGGATACCTGTGTCCAGAAGTTTCTGCATTTCAATGTACAGTTCCTGGGCTTTGTCAAATTTTGGCTGAATAACATCCTCCTTCCCTACTTCTGTGTAGGGTATATCGCCGTAAACATCTACCAACAGAGATAAGGTGTATGCGGACATTATATCGGCAATGGCTCCGTACCCAACTCGTTGTTGCTGTTCGGCTTTGGTACGAATATTTTTAAAATAGCGCAGAGCCTGAAACCCACCTGACCAGTTATCCCCTCCACCTACCGCAAGGTTGGCGGCATCTCCTACCTGAAATCTGGTTGCCGTATTGATACCTGTGAAGTTAGTCGTTTCAACCGCATGGCCACTCA
>NZ_JAIXST010000030.1 GCF_027484545.1 Runella sp.
TACAAGGGGGACAACAGGTCTTAAATCTCAGAACAAAGTTCCTAAGTAATCAGTGGAATCAGGTTACAAAAAAGGTCAGAATAGCAGCTTGAAATAAATCTGCACTTTTTCGTACACCCCATGTTTTTTGTAACGCCCATCTGATCAGAGAATTACAAACACTCATAGAAACGGGCTCTCAATGGGCAAGTCAGATGCAAAATTTACTTTTTGAACTCTATAATGAAAGCCAAAAAGGTACTTCTGTTGTTGAAAATAAGCCCATTTGGACAGAAAAATATCAAGCTATTTGCCTTTAAGCTGAAATGGAAGAGCCCCCTGCAATAAAAAGTAAACGGGGCAAACCCAAAAACTCAAAAGGTCGAAATTCAGTAAACCGATTGGTAAAATACCAGAACGGTGCACTCGCTTTTGCCTTTAACCAAGCCATTCCTTTTACAAATAATCAAGCGGGGCCGCCCGTGCGGCGGAAAGAGACATTAGATGCTTGAAAACAAAGCAAAAGCGGGGCCGCCCGTGCGGTTGCTACTTCTTTTCGAACATTTTATGGAGCTGAAAACTATGCAAGGATTCAATCTTTCGTTTCAACCCTCAGAAAACATGAAATGAATGTTTTTCAAAACGTAATCAACATTTTCAACAAGCAACCCATTGGTTTTAAGAATGCCTTAGTTTTTACAAAAAGCTTAAGTTATTTTTAAATTATTCCCTCCCTTAACTATACGTAATGCAGTAAGAAATGAAATAACTAATAAAATACTGTCAGCAATTAAGAGTATGGTTACTACATTTAGTAGCCCTCCATTAACGGTAAAAAAAATGCCAATCATAGTAAAAAACGATAGAATGGCAGAGAATATCCCAACTACTTTGTTCTCATTTGTCGCGTTCAAAACTGTGTAAGCACAACTTCCTAACGTATTAACCAGACCTAATACCAACATATAGGTAAATAATGGCTGCTCAAGATTGATTTTACCTTTTGTCCAATAAAACATAATATAATCTCCTACTGAATAGTAGAATATAGTAAAGGCAATAGTAAATAAAAAAGTGTAACTTAACATTACTTTATATAAACGTTGAGCGCGTTTGTACTGATTTTGAGCAATCGTGACGGTAAACTCAGGTGAAAATGAGGAGTAAAATGCCCCAACAAAAGCTTTGATGGAGTTAATTAGGGTTCTTATGGTGCTAAATGTAACTAAAGTAGAAGCACCTAAGTGCGTACCAATCAAAAAAGTAGTGCCTTGAAGTACTAAGCCTTGCCCCATTGTTATAATCATATAGTATATAGAAGTTGGTAGTAGAGGTAAAACAACTCGCATATCAAATGAAAAGCCAAATCTGAACCATAGGTACTTACTTTGAAGATCAACAATAATAAAACTACATAAAAGCAAACGAATAATAAATGATGATATTGAAATACTAAGAATATTTGCTTTAAAATATAAATTTATTAATAATGAAATTATATCAGCTACTTGAAGAATTGTTACAAAATTTATAAATTTATCATAGCGGCCTTCGGATCTATAAATTCCTAAGGCTGCCCCGAAAAAAAAACCAGCAAAAACTGAAATAATAAGAAAAAACAGGGTTATTTCTATTGTCTGTTCACTAAAAAGTTTAATATTCAGTATTTCCCTCCAATCAAAAACATAACTACTAATAATGAACAATAGGCTGAATATGAAAGTAAATACAAGTGAAGCCATATTAGTACTTCTAAATAAATCTAATGCTTCGTTGTGCTTTTTCTTAGCTACTAATAAACAAATTTGATTAGTAGCAGTAAAGTTTATTCCAAAATCACTTGCAGATAGATGATTAGGAAGAGTACAAAGTAGGAGCCATTCTCCGTAAAACTCTTTACCCCATAGATTCATAAAGATAGGGATTAGAATAATCTGACTCAATGTTGAGATGACCCTATTAAGCACTGTTGAAGAAAAATTTCGTACCCAAGGAAGGTATTTACTACTATTGTAATTCATTGTTTCATATTCAACTGATTTGCTTAGTAAGCAGTCACTTATATTTTTGTTTTGTAAATGGTATCTTATTTACGACCTAATTTGCTTTATTGCTGCACTAAATAACTGTTTATTCATTAAAATCAAAATGTCTATAACTGAAACTACAACTAATATTCGAATAAAACCAAATACGTCGCCATACGTATCTTCATAGCTATTTAATAATAAATTGACCATTTGAGTTAAGTACAGAACACTTACGATTGATGACGTATGGGTAACTAAAATTAAAAAACAAACATAACATAAAATAAAAAATAAAATAGAATAAACAATAACTCCATAATAACCATAGTCGATAAGACCTTGCAAAACAATACTATCCCCTGCGTCATCATAATCAAATTGAGAGCCGTATCTGTGTGAATAAAGTTCCTCATTTACAAAAATTGATTCTTTATTGAAAAAAAAATTACTAGGTGTTGCATTTTTAATGGTATTAATTATTCCTTCTCCTTCAAGAAGAAATATGTCCTGATTTTCAATCAAATAGCAAAATCGGGATATTGGTGTGTGAGTAGAAAAAGGCCTTGTTACACCATAATGCTGATTGTCATCAGACATAAGAGCATTATCAAGCAATTCAGGGTTTTCTAAAATATAATCCAATTTAAAATATTCTTGCTCATTAATAATGTTGTTAAGGCCGATTGTACGTAAACGCTGAAAAATTGAAGCTGAAAAAGCAAATAATGCAACATATATAAAAAAAAATAAAATACTTTTTCGAGTAATCTTGAGGTGTTCAAAACAATAAAAAGTTATAGAAAAAAGATAAATCCCCAAGAACATAGATCGTTTATTTAATAGGAACAACCAAGGTATCTGCAAAACTAATATCAAAAGCCATAATAACTTTTTTGGGGATTTGAACTTTATATATATTCCTGACAAAAAAGGGATAACATAAAAACAAGGAAATAAAATAGATAGGGTTGGGTCTATACCACCTTCTATAGCACTTTTACTAATACCTCCTAAAGATATTTTACCAGTTAAAATAAAATATACTTGAAATCCAGATAGTAGCAAACAAAGATTTATAAAAAAACTCTCCTTTTTTAATAAATCTTTAAAAAGTTTTTTGTAAAATGAATCAAAAAAAATGTTTAACTTCTTGCCTATTACAATCAGAAACATCCCAAATATATTCAGTAATAATTGGGATGTTAAAATACTTTTATTATCAAAACCTTCTTGAGATAACCATTGATTCCAGTCTACAACAACCAATTCAATATTGAAGTAAAGTAACAAAGGAGCTAATCCTAAGTATATGGAATAGACCCATCCTCCCATAATAAAAGGATTATTTCTAAATTGTGGTTTAGAAAAATATTTTGTGAAATCTATAAAAGTTAAAATTAACTGGGAAATAGAAACAGTTAAAATACTGTAAATAGACTGCGGATTTATATATAATAAAAAAAAAGGTATACCAATATAAACCAAAAAAATAGTAAAATTTGATTGGAAAGAATTAAAGTAGGTGAATGGCCGATTGATAGTAAACATTTGTTAAATAAAAATATTATTTTGAAGCAATTACAGTCATATTCTGTGATAGTACAAAATGTAAAGTGCCTGTCTCGGCTATCAATAATAAACGAAAAAAGAGGGTTAGAACTTCCCATAGTATTCTTCTAACCAAGCTTTTCAATCCATGAATTGATGGTTTATCTTCATGACAGGCGATTTGTGAAAAACCAATGGTTGATAAAAGTTGATGTATAGATTGGGGGGTAAATGCAAGCTCATGAGTTAAATCTCCATAACGAATTCTCATTCCAAAAATACCTTCTGCATTAGGAATATGAATTAATATTTTTCCACCCTTATTTAATTTACTGTACAGTTTATCTAATAGATTAAAAATTTCTTCATGTGTAAGATGTTCTAATAGGTCTATTAACAAAAATATATCAATATTTTCAAAACTTTCAGAAAGAAACTGTTCAATACTTTTATGCTCTATATTACTAATCCCAAGTTTATGGCCAAGGTCAATTTGTTCTTTAGAAATGTCAAAACCATACAAATTAACGAAATTGTATTTTTGCAAAAAATAGATAAATGTTCCATGGCCACAACCAATATCCACTATTTTTTTTTGCTTATCTTCGTTTTTAAAATATCTATTAATTACTCCTTGTATATACGTTCTACTTGGGGCAAATAGTAATTCGGGATTTAATGTTTCTTTTTTTCCTACTTGCCCACTTGATACATAGGAATCATAAAGTCGTTTTTTGTAATTTTCCATTTCAATTATGTGTTTTATGATTAGCGATTTTACTCAAAGAATTAGCTATTACTTCATAAGAATATTTTCTAACAACTTGTTGGGATTGACATTGTTCTTTATTGTCGCAAAATTTAGTCTTGATTATCTTTATTGATTGAGCTAATTCTGCGATATTTCCTGATTGATATACAATGCCATTATAAGGTGTTACTAAATCATCTGCGCCACCAACTGTATGAGACAGTATAATAGGCAAATTAGAACACATAGCTTCATTTGTAGAAAGTCCCCAAGTCTCACCTTCTGAACCTGAACACATTAAATAAATATCTGCTATTAAATAATAATTGACAATTTGAGTCTGATTTATAAAACCCATAATTTTAATATTCTCCAATTTGTGCTTATTAACATAGCTTTCAATCTCAAATCTCTTCTCGCCTTCTCCAACAAATACAAGTTCTATACTCTTATCATTCAGTAAGTGAAATGCCTTTACTAAATCTATTGTTCTTTTTTTAGGGACTAATTTTCCAACGCATAGCAAAACAGTCTTATCTAAGGGGATTCCCATTTGTTCTCTAAAATCATTTTTTCGTGATTTGTTATTTTCGTAAAAATTGATAAATCTTTCATTATCAACACTGTAAGGCATTGATATAAGTTTCCGGTCGGGAACTTTGTAATATCTATAAAATTTTTTCGATTGCTCACCTATATATAAGAATAAATCAAAAAAATAAAACATAGAAGTAAATATAAGTTTGCGCAAAAAAAGCTTACCTTTCTTTTGCTCATGCATAAAAGTTGCTTCTGTTCTAAGGCATACGGTATGACCTAACAGTTTCCCTACGAATATAGCTAATATATTAGTGAAGTATTGCCAACCGTGAATCCAAATTATACTTTTTGGAGGAGCTTCATATATTTCTTTTATTATCCCGAAATTAACCAAGCCCCAAAAAGACATTTTTGGCTTTGGTGCATAATTTTTGAGAAATTTATAGTCATATCCTTCCAATAAAGGAATATCCCACTGAACGAGAACTCCAAACTCTTCATCATAAGATGGTTTTACCCCATGGTCTGAACAATATAAAACAGTAATATCAAAATCTTTTGCTAAAGATCTATACAAGGGTCCAAAATATTGTATGGGATGACTATTAATAATAATTATTTTTTGTGCTTTCATTTTCAAGCAAAGGTTAAGTATAGATTTAAGCAAAGATTTATTTAAATCTTTGCTTAAATCTAATTGTGATAGCTGAAGAATTAGACAGCCAGTTTCCTTGATCTTTAGCTACTATTACGGAAATTGTACTGCCTTTTAGTGTCTGAATTTTTCTAATATACTCAAAATATCCAGATAATTGATTGATAGGGCTGCCATATATGCCAGTTGTTACATTGTAGTCAATGTATAGAAAATTAGCTGAAAGCCTGATTTTAAACTGATTATTATTTTTAATAGCTCCTTGTAACCCCAAATAAAATGCCCGCACACTGCTATTATTAATTTGCCGATAAACGCCTTCCGCATAACTACCTTTTAAGTTGAACCATTCCAAACGAGTATCAGTTCTAAGTGATATAAAAGGGCTACCAATAGCATGCTGTTTGTATGTCCACCCATCCAAATATTGAGAATTATTGAAATAATCGTCACCACGATATATATCAGCTTTGCTATCATAACTAAGATTTTGGTCTAAAGTTGTAAGATATTCCGCAGTGATATGCTGGATATTTAACCAAGAAATTGCTTTCCTTTTTTTATTCATCCAACGAAGACCATATAATCCATCAGGGAAATTATGGGCAATACCAGCCTGATTTTCTACAGGACGTTGATAATAAAGCAACCAATCGCTATTATTTTTATTGTATTGCAACGCAATATCAATAGAACCTACGTGGTTTCCAACTCGATTCTCTGAATCATATAAACTTAGGTTGTTCCCACGCGGAGCATCTGTGGCAAAAACAACATATAAAAAATCCCTAAATGATTTAGGTAAATTTCCATTCGTGTCAGCAATTCCAGAACCAACATAAGGAGCATACCCCCCCCATTGAGCAAAATGAGTAATTCCAGCAAAAAATTTCAACTTATGTTTCGGTTTTCCCAAACGGAAAAAAGCAGTCTTTTGATGTAAATAGTAATCAAAGGTAAATTGCTGTTTGCCAAACCAGCCATGAGCAAAAGTACCTTGGACAGATACGAAGCCTTTAGTAAAGCCCAGTGGAAGAAAGCCGCGAGTGCCTATGTGAATTTTGGGCAGCGGTAAAGCCGTTCCTGACCAAGAATACGACCCTGAACTCAGTAGTGTATCTATTAGTCCTATAATCTCCTTACGGCGTCCAGCATAGATTTCTAACCCTCTATATTGAAAAGTAATAACAGCTTCTGGTAAAACTAAATGTCGTCCTTCATTCAAACTCATCATCATCTCTGTCCGGAAACTCCACTGGCACTTCTGGGGATCAAGACCTACCAAAGCTTCTCCAAAAAGCTTTGCGAATAGAAACGGTGTCTTTTGAGGTACTGAACCGAATTGATTAACTCGTAGCCAAAAAGGAGTCTCTGAAGCAGTTGCTATAGACCCTCCTATTTCTGACGATAAAGTTAAGGGTTCTCGTCCTAAACTATCGTCTTGAGCTAATATTGGCTGGACTCCAATTAACAATATTAGAAACAGGCACAACGAGCATGTAGTAGAATGAATCATTTTACAAAGTAATTAAATTAGGCCGAGGTATTCAAATTTGGAGGCATTCATTTAATTTGGATGTTAGGGATAAAAACAAAATAAGGTGTACGTTTTTAATTTAACGCGAACTTTTCAGGGCATTAGGTCAAAATTAAAGTTTTAATGGTTAATAGTTAGCATAGAGAGTGAAAGAACAGCATTTTGGATGGGGCTGTTCATGCGGTTACCAAGCTTCAAACACTAATCAATTTCTCCCCATGCTGACGGAAATATACTACGAAGTGGACGAGTTTAACCGCATCGGCGGTCCGAAAGAAACACTTGGGAAAAATTGCAGTTTATGCTGCAACCATAGATTGGTATTCCCAACGCCAATTGGGTTGGATGAGTAGGAGCGAAATTATGACTATCCTAAACGAGTACGCCAGCACAAAGTCTTTAAAGGACTGGCCGATTGGGTCGGACCGCCGATGCGGGAAAACTTCTACTGGATGGTTTTATGGAATAAAAATACATCTCATTATCAACCGCGTCGGCGGTCCGAAACTTAGGTGTAGTTATTCAAACTTGCTTTACAACGGGCAGCTCATCGGACACTAATATTTGCACCCTTTTTTATCTTCTCAAGGATCTTTCGGGATGGGTATTTGGCGATAAAGGCTATTTGATGAATTTGGACCGCCGATGCGGAGGCTAAATTAGGCTTTGTCGAATATGACAACACGATGATTTCTTTGCCAAACCACGCAATAACGCAAAGAAAAAGTCAGCAAAACAAACCCCTGTTGAAGCCCAAAAGATGGCTAAAAAAAGACCCATTATTGAAACCGTAATCGGTATCCAAAAGAATGTAATGGATTTTGAACACACAAGGCATCGAAAAGCTACGAATGCTTTTACGCATTCATTGGCGGCTATCTGTGCCTATTCTTTTTGCCAAAGAAAACCCAAAGCAATACTAATTCAAAACTATTATGTCGTATTTTTTTA
The DNA here is from genome assembly GCF_027484545.1 of Runella sp. Classification (GTDB taxonomy): domain Bacteria; phylum Bacteroidota; class Bacteroidia; order Cytophagales; family Spirosomataceae; genus Runella. The sequence goes on from NZ_JAIXST010000030.1 coordinate 7,992, forward strand.
GCGGCTAATGTAGATTTTAATGACATACCGCTCCATCCTATAAAAATACTGTAATCGTTACGTCAGTGCTATTCCATATATAGTTTAGGCGATAAAAAATAGAATGATTCAACAATTGCCAGCGAGTACAAAGTGAATGTACGAACAGTAGAACGTTTGCCTCAGCGATTTGTGGACGAAGGTTTGGCAGTTTGATTAAAGGGTAAACCACGCCCCAATACAGATAAGATTAAATTTGATGCTACGGTAGAAGCTCAATTGATAGCCTCACGTTGCAGTGAGCCACCCCAAGCTCGTAGCAGTTGGAGTTTACATCTTTTAGCGGATAAAATGTCGGACCGCCGATGCGGTAGAATTGCGATATGTAGAGTTACTAAGCCATGAAAGTGTACGTCAAATTCAAAAAAATGCCATAAATCCTTGGCAAGTTCTTGAGTGGGTAATTCCAACGCTGGGAGCAGAATTTGTATGTGCTATGGAGTCGGACCGCCGATGCGGACGTTTTAGGGGTTTATGCCAGAGCATGTGACGAAAACCACCCTGTGGCCTGTTATGATGAAGCACCCAAACAGTTAGTAAGTGAAGTACGTATGCCGTATATGGATGAAAAAGGAGTGAAATATGAGGATTCTGAATACCAGCGGGAGGGGGCAGCAGAAATTGTAATGATGGTTGAACCTTTGGGTAAGCGAAGAGAAACACGGGTACAAGACAACCACAAAGGAGATACTTGGGCTGAAAATAGGGCTTATATCGCAGAAGAAATGTACTCTAAGGCAACTAAAATTACTGTGTTCATGGACACTCTTAGCTCTCACCGAAAATACAATTTATACAATGTTTTTGAACCACAAAGAGCAAGGGCGATACTAAATAAGATTGAATTTGTTTATACCCCAAAACATGGCTCGTGCGGCTTAACATTGCAGAATGTGAACTCAGCGTTTTGTCAAGGCAAGCCTTAAAAGGGCGTTGCCCAACCAAGGAAGCACTCGAAAAACAAGTCAATCAGTGGGCAAATGACAGAAATAATACTCAAAAAGGTGTTGATTGGCAATTCAAAAACTCTGATGCAAGAATCAAACTCAAAAGACTCTACCCGACTATATTAAATTGAAAAACTAATTAGTATCTGATGCTTTTCTAATTGTTTTGATAAACTAAAAGCATGGAATTTTGTTGAACAGGATACAATAACCATGATTTAAATAGTGTTAATAATAGTGGCTGTTCTTTGTTGATAAGAGCAATCATATAGACAAGTTTTTTGATAGCCTGCCTGAGCTATCTGTTGACGTGAAGTTTCATTCTTTATATAGAACTTAATCTTATCAACAAACTCTTCCGAGTTAGAAAAGTACGCAGCTTCTTTATCAGGCAAAAATATAGATTGAGCTTCCTCACTTGCTTCATGAAGCATAAATCCTCCTGCTCCAGGAATTTCAAAAGTACGCATATTGGTGGAGTTTTTGTTCTGTAAACGTAGCAAATTTATGTTAATTCTTGATTGCCCAATTGTTTTTAAGAAGTTATTTCCATTTTGCGCACCATGAACATGAACATTAACATTGAAATTGCTTGTGTTCCATTTAGCCCCAAATATATCTATGTTGATGTCGGGAGCAGAACGAACCATCGCAGCAGCATATAATTTCAACTGAACTTTTCTCTCTTTGTCACCATTCCCAATGAATGATACATCGTATTTAAAACCTTCTGGTGAAACTATTGGATAAATAAGTCTCGAATCTTTGGCAAAAGGTAAATGAACAGCTTTTTTTGCCCCTGAATTTAAAATATTTTGCAATCCTGCTTCAGACCAAAAAAAAAAGGTGTCACAGAAAGGGATTATCTCCCTGCAACTATTAGGCGATACACGTTTATTGAATGGAGAGTCAGGATTGAAACATAAAATCTTGAGGTGTGTGAATTGAGATTTTATGTCCTTTATAGATTCTGCGTCTATAAAGCTGCCCTTCAGGATAAAAATGGCATCGAAGGATGATAAATTTGCTTGTTTTCTCAGTAAATTACCAGTTTGCTTTTGAAGAATAGATTTCACAAAAGATAACTTGCCACTCAATTTTTGGAAAAGAGCAGGATATGTAGGAGAAAGGAATAGTTCGGTTTTACAGCCGTTTGAAATAAAACCATCCACAAAACTTTTGTGGATGGCGGTGGGGTCCTGAGATTTTTCACTCACTACAAGTATCTTTTTCGCCATAATTAGTCAAGATAATTTATGTTGTTAGGATTCAATATCCTGAAATTGTAACACAAAGTTACATATTTTTTAAAAAAAACCTGTTTTTTGTATGCTGAAATAAGTTTCAAACGTTGGTGGGTAGCCAACCACCTCAGTTTTTCTCTTTTACAGAACCTTTGGCATCAACCCATTCGGTTCGACTGTCATTCCTATTCTATTTTCTGAATCATACGAACTTATGTTAGGAGTTTGAGGCTGGTTTTTAGCGATAAAGACATAGCCAAAATCATTCAAGGATTTTGGTAAAGCTCTCGTTGGGTCTGTTCCATTAAGTCTAACAAGCACAGGCGCGTATCCTCCCCATTGAGCATAGTGGGCGATACCGGCGTATAAGTTAAGCCTGGGTTGCGTTTTACTCAACCGAAAAAACATGATTTTTTGGTGTAAATAGTAATTGTCGGCCACTTCGCCTTTGCCAAACCATCCCTTTGCCAAAGTAGCCTGATATGCATAAAACAAATAAATTGGGTATTTGCATTATAGTAATCAGGATGCAAATATTTTATCCACTATTAGAGTATGTTTTGGATAAGATAAAATTAAGAATCTGTTGTATCTTGGAGTTACTAAGCTCCCAAGATTATGAAAGAATCGTTTCATGAGTTAACAGACTGTCAGTGGCAAATTATTGAAAAAATAATTAACGACCAGCGGCAACGCTGGCCTCCATACGAACTATGGTCAATGGTATTGTATCTATCAATCGCCCAGGGGCACAATGGCGTGAACTGGATAGTAAATACCCGCCTTGGCAAAGTGTATATTATCATTTTGGCCAGTTCAAAATACGAGGTATTTGGGAAGAGTTGCTCGGGAGTTTGGCCGTCAAAGAACGAGTTGGCCAGAAAAGAGAAGAGACGCCAAGTCGGTTAGCTATTGATAGTCATTCGATTAAAATTAGGCAATTCATTGAAGAGGAAACGGGTGTTGAGGGCAATACAACGTATCAACGGGCGCAAACGCAGCATAGCTGTAGATTGGTTAGGATTACCTTGGTCGTTGGCTGTGACAGCGGCCAATACCTCTGATAATGAGGCGGGGCACTTGGTGGTAGCTTGCCTGAAAGGCAAGCTACCACGTCTGAAAGTCATTGCTGCAGATCACGGTTACAAACCGGGCCGCTGGAGCGGTAAGTTTCGTTGAGTATGTGCAAGAGAAGGGATGGCAAGTCGAGATTGCACAAAAGCCGGAAAGTGCTCAGGGGTTTGTCCCCGAGAAAAACCGCTGGATGCTCGAACGCAGCTTTGGATGGCTTAATTTTCGGCCACATTGGTATCCAAAAGAATGTAATGAATCTTGAACACACAAGGCATCGAAAAGCTACGAATGCTTTTACGCATTCATTGGCGGCTATATGGGCCTATTCTTTTTACCAAAGAAAACCTAAAGTCAGTATATCAGCACCATTGGAATTGAGGCCCTATTGCCCCCCAATGGCTGCATAGATATTGAAAAATTCACGTTAAATGTAGATTCCCGCCTTTCTTCTCATAAAATAGTACCTTTACCACCCCCGTTTAGAATATTTCTAACAATTTTCTTTTAATTTTTTTGCCAAAATCATATCAATAAAGGCGATTTGAATAAAAGCAACCGAAGATTCCACGATTTTTTCATACTCTTTGCTCAAACGCCTAAAGAACGGGGTCGCCCGTGCGATTCAACCAGGCGAATGATCTCTCTACCTGCCAACGACCACCTTGGGGAATGAATCCCTTACTGCTTTCGGGCCGCGTCGGCAGTCCGATTTTGGGAGCCTCCCATCTTCCAATTGTACAAATCTACGTACTGCTCAAAATGCCTGGCCTGCACGAATTAATTGGAGCCTACCTGAGGCTTTTTCTAACTGCCAAAGTAGCTCAATTTCTTCTTTGCCATCGTGGACATTGGCGGCCGAAACATGAATAACTATTGGTAAGCCAAGTGTATCAACTGCCAAATGTCTTTTACGTCCGTTAATATATTTATTGCCGCACGGGCGGCCCCGCATCTATACCTGTTTCAAAACTGATGAATGAACCCTTCCTGATACTTTGCCTTATAGAAATGGCGGAAGGCTTAGGAAGTCTATTGTTTCTAATGCGTTGTTTTTCAATCAAATAGGATATTATTTTATATGCCCTCTTTCTTCCATTTTGAGAAATAGTACGGGGCTGGCCTACCAGTACACCGCCTTCCACGAAGGGTGTTTTTTATCCAGATTGCGCCCGCATCGGCGGTCCGAATTGGCAACCTGTTCTGTTGAGTTTAAAAATGGCATTCACAACCGCTCGTAGATCATGTTTTCGTTTACGACCATTATCAACGAATTTTTTTATAATTTCCCAATGCAAATTAATCAGTTCGGTAAACTGTACTCGATTAAATTTGAGCTTAACTACTACCATAACAACTTATCTTTTGACAACCACAAGTTATGACTCATTCCCGCTTTTTTACAATTTTAACATTTTAGCAATTTCCCCGACTTTAATTTTTAGACATATTCTATATATTGCATTTATTACTTGAATTCAGGAAATAATTTCGTCAAAAAATAGTGACAAATAAAATAGTTTGTCTTAATTTTATGACAAAAATGAGATATGCTTACACACGAAAAAGTAGTTTCTTTTTTAAAACAAAATCCGGCGCTGTCTCTGTCTGTTTTGGAAAAAGAAGCACAATTGCCCAGTAGTACTTTATCAAAATCCTTAACCGGCGACCGTCAACTGAATTCTAAACACTTGGCAGGTTTGTATCCAATTCTGGTCAAATACGGATTTAATGAATTTACCAATCCCCGAGCAAAAATAATTTCGGTCGTAAATCACAAAGGGGGCGTTGGTAAAACCACAACGACGCTTAATTTGGGAAAAGCGCTGTCGAAGTTAGGATACCGAGTGTTGTTGATTGATATGGATTCACAGGGGAATCTTTCCCAATCCTTGGGCCATGATAACCCCGAAAAGCAAGTGGTACAATCGCTGCTGAAAGGAGAACAACTGCCTATTTGCCACATAGCCGAGAATTATGATTTAGCTCCCAGCGATTTGGAACTCGCTTACGCTGATTTAGAATTGGTGCAGGCTGTGGGCGGAGTCAATCAACTCAAAAATGCAATTGCACCCATTCGCGGTCAGTACGATTATATTTTTATTGATTGCCCACCTGCTTTAAATATCTTCACCAACTCGGCCTTGGTAGCCTCTACCGGCTGTTTAGTGACCCTCCAACCCGAAGCGTCTGCCTTGAAAGGCGTCAATAACTTATTTGACCGAATTACTCAGGTAAGGGATAGAATCAACTACGAATTAGCAATAGAAGGCATTGTGTTGACGATGGTGGACTCCCGTCTTAAAGTCCACCGGGATATGATAGACTACATCAAAGGTTCTTTATCTAATTTTAAAATTTTTAGTACTATTATCCGACAAAACGTTGCTATCAAGGAATCTCAAATTGCGCAGCAGGATATTTTTGAATACGCAGCAGAGTCCAACGGGGCCCAGGATTATTTTAAATTAGCTACAGAACTTTCCAGTTACTAAAATAGATACCCAATGAAAAAATACCAAATAAATCTCGTAGAAAAAAAGATAATTAAAGATCAGGGCTTGTTGCAATTTGAAGAAATCAAAAAGCAGATTCTTATCTTACCCGAATTGCAGGAACTTATCCCGCCATTGCATACCGATGAACTCCAACAGCTGGAGCAAAATATTATTCGAGAGGGTTGTCGTGAGGCATTATTGGTTTGGCAAACTACGGAAGAAACGATTTATCCTGAAAAAAAAGACACCAATACGGTGTATGTTCTTATCGATGGACACAACCGTTACAGTATATGTATGAAGCACGGAATTGACTTCAAAATTCATTTGGTCGATTTTAAGAATTTATACGATGCGAGGCAATACATGGTTGATAATCAGTTAGGTAGAAGAAATTTAACGCCCGAACAAGTTTCTTATTTAAGGGGAATGAAGTACTTAACGGAGAAAAAAGAAAAAGGAAAATATGAGCGACTGGATCATAAAGGACAAAATGTCCTATATGGTAGCGAAACCAGCGAAATTAACCCAACGACAGAAGGAAATGAGCATAAGGAACAAACTATCCTTTACGGTACTGAGGTGGTTTCTACTTCCGAAAAATTGGGGAAACGTTTCAATGTAAGTGAGAAAACAATCAAGCGCGATGCGGAATTTGCATCGGGTTTGGAGAAGCTGGACTCAGCCCTGAAATTGGAAATTTTATCGGGACAAATAAAGGTAAGTAAAACCCTTATTCAGCAGGTTGGCAAAACAGATGTAACTGACTTACCGCTAACTACGGTTGATCAAATTGAACAGGCAGTCAAAGAGCCGATTGAGACTAAAAAAGTAATTGTCAAGCCGATAGAGGAAGTACTGGAAGTACAGAAGGAAGTACTGATTCGACAATTGGCAGAGTTAACCAAGGAACTCCAACAAACGGGCGCAGTGAGTATTTGCGATGAAATAATACTCTGTGCTTCAAAAATTAAGAAAATTAAAAAATAACGGTCGTAATCTTATAGCGGTGAATGAAGAGCTGAAAATTGAATTTCCATGGAAAAACTCAGTGAGGAAGGAAAGCATAATTGGGACTATTACAAAGCGCAGATTGATTTGGTTGAATTTGCACAAAAGGGGATGCCATCAATCCTAAAAAAACGTCATCGTTGTTTTTCTGAATCAAAATACCAGTTATTAAGGCTATTTCAATCCCGTAGATTTAAAAGACAAAGGTAGTATCTTGAATTTAATAGAAGCCAACAAAACTGGAGAAATGCACTGGGAACCTTAGATGGATCCTTAAATGAAACTCGAACTTTTTAGGAAATTAGGTCAAAAAAAAGGGTCTAAAGGCATAGAGAAAGAAAGAATTAATATTTTGGACGGGACCGCCCATGCGGTTGCCAACCTTCAAACACTAACTAATATCTCCCTATGCTGACGGAAATATACTACGAAGTGGGGCGAGTTTAACCGCATCGGCAGTCCGAAAACAACACTTGGAAAAAAATACAGTTTATGTCCCAACCATAGATTGGTACTCCAAACGCCGATTGGGTTGTATGAATATGAGCGAAATCATGACTATCCTTATCTATTACCGCAGCGGCTGACCGCCACTGTTCTCACCATAAAAACTTCAAGAGCTACTCTCTTTAGCGCAACCCGCAGTAAGTTTATGGAGGTCAAAAGCCGAAAGCGGCTTGCCAAACTTTTTCCAACTTTCCTGATTGACTTGGTTGCAGTAGTTCCAGACAAAATGGCACGAATAGCCCATTTTAACAAGTTTTTTGCCTGTCGTTTGGTCTTTTATTGGGTAGCGCAATGTTGTTAGAGTCACCCTGTAAATGCAGTTATTTTGTAGCTACAAAATAACTGTACATTTTCTTTTTAAATTTGCCCCATGGAAAAAAGACGGTACTGGATTAGTGAGTTATGTTAAGTATCTTTGTTGAATGGACATAGATTTTGAAAAATATAAAGGCTTACACTACTGTGACAATGCAAATTGTAAGTTTTACGAAAAAATAGGCA